>JBDQHL010000051.1:0-10728 GCA_040264895.1 Bacteroidota bacterium | reverse complement strand
ATTAGATAGAAATGTTGATGTAGTTACGATAATTACTGATAAGTTTAAGAAGTTCTACTATTACGATCCCGACATTTATATGAATCCAAAATATTTTGAAAACCATAATTTTGGATATGAAAACAAGTATTATGAGCTATCTCAATCTCCTTATCTTTACTCAGAAATAGTTTACGATCAACTTAAAGTAATATTCGAAGCTATAAAAATTGAAGAGAAAGAAATACCTGCATCATTTTTTGTGTTGCCTGATTTAATAACCAAGCCATCGCATGAGATGGAAGAGGGATAGAATATGAGTAAAATTTTACTAGTTTTATTTTTGTTTGCTTCTTATAATCTTCAATCAAATGAAGAAATAATTAAAGGTATAGAGTTTTGTAAAGAGGGTAAGACTGACTCAGCTTTGTACTATTTGAATATTGTAGCTGATGAAGTGACTATCAATACGTCTATCGAAGACATATTCAACAAGAACTATTATTTAGCCAAGTGCTATGATGAAATGAATGCAAATAAGTCTGCTGAATACTACTATTTAAAAGCGATTAGATTAATGGACTCCTCTGAAATAAATGAGACTGAGATTTATAATGAGTTATCACATTTTTATGAGGGGATAAATAATTATAAGGGTGCTTTTGAGTACCAAAAATTATATTTCGATGAGTCTTTCAAAGTATTAAATGAAGAAAATAATATAGCTAACGAGAAATTAGACAAATTAGATAGTTTGCAAGCTAGAGTAGAAGCAGTTGACTCTAATAAACTTAAATATGATACTGACATAAGATTATTGACAGTACTAACAATTGTTTTTGGTTCTGGATTTATTGTTATTTTATTCTTATTTTTCAGGCAAAAAAAACTTTAGCAAATAGCTAAGGTTTTAATTAATATTCTTTTCATCCTTATTGATTAGGAGGAGGAATGTTGCTTGGTGGAGTCATTGGTTGCTCAATCTTAATTCCTTCTGTAGCTGCTTTAGTTTCAGTTTGTTGGCCTGAATCAACTACAAAAAGATTTGTAAACAAAGAGATAACCATAATAGCTGCAGCTAAGCCAATAGTCAATTTTGTTAGAAAATCAGCAGCTCTTCTTGAGCCTAAAACTGAATTGAATTGACCACCTAATCCAGTCATTCCTGAAATCATATCACCCTTACCTGGTTGTAATAAAACAACGAAAGTAAGTAATATAGAAACCAAGATTCCTAATATCATCATTAATGCTAACATATTATTTTTCCATTTATTTTGTATTTAGAACTACAAAAATAAGTAAATTACTATTACTAACAAATAAAAATAATATTTTCACTAATGAGTTTTGAAGTCATAGTGGAATAATAAAATGGGGTTAAAAATGAATCCGAAGTTGCTAATAGCAATAAATATTGTAACATTTATAGTGATGATCATACTAAACTCCTTTGCAGGAGCAGGGGCAATCAATGGTAACTCAGTTGGTGATATCGGAAATATGTATACTAATATAATTAGCCCTGCTGGATATGCATTTTCTATTTGGGGACTTATATACTTGGAATTAATTCTCTTTATTGGATTCCAATTCTATGATTTGATAAATAATAACTCTAATTATATCAAAAAAACTGGTCTTTGGTTTGCTTTAACAAATATTGCCAATTCAGCTTGGATACTAATATGGGTTAATAATATGATTGGCCTAGCTGCAATTGTATTATTAGTATTATTGTTTGGTTTGGTCCAGTTAGTATATAAATTAGATTTAGAGATTTGGGATGCTCCACTAAAAGAAATGTTCTTTGTGTGGTGGCCTATAGTTGTTTACTTCGGATGGGTACTTATTGCTTCTGTTCAAAATATAACAATATTTATAAGCTCTTTACAAATTGGCCTTTTAGAAAACAATACCGGCATAGCAATAGTTTTGTTAGGAGTGGTGACTTTGATTTATGTAGCACTTATTAGAACAAGGAATTTAAGGGAAGCTTCATTAGTTGCCGTCTGGGCATTTGTTGCAATATTCTTTGATCAAAGAACAGAGTTCCCTTTGGTAGCTTATTCAGCTCTAATCTATTCGGCTATATTGCTTACTGTGGCTGGCATTCATGGTGCAAAAAATTTCGAAACGTCACCATTTATGAAATTAAAACGTAAAGAATTCTAATAGAAATAATAACAACTAGGAATTTGCCAATATGAATTTATCAATTTTAGAAAAACTGACGCTATTACTTTTAGATGACAATAGTGGTAAATGGGTAACTAACTCGAATACTGTCAACTACCTATTAGCAGCAGGTATTATCTTTCAATTAACAGAGAAAGATATGATTGAAATAAAGGATAAAAAGATAATTGTTGAAAGAAGCAATTTGACAAGTGACATATATATAAATGATGCTACTGATAAAATAGAAGACTCCTGGTTTAAAAATTCAAGCTCACTAATAAGTAAATTGGCAAGTTATACGAACAAAATTAAGGATGATATTATCAATTCTCTGCTTAGTAAAGGGATATTGAAGAAAGAAGAAGGCAAAATACTTTTTATATTCTCTAAAGATTATTTCCCAATGGTAGATTCAAAGTATGAGAATGCCTTGAAGGCAGACTTGTTAGGAATCATAACTTCTGACAAGCAGCCCCAAAATGAAGAATATGAGCTTATGTTAGGCCTAATAAGCCTAGCAAATATTGAAGAAAAGATAATCCCAGAATTTCCAGATAAAAAATTACTTAAGAAAAACCTTAAGTCTTATGTTAAAAACAATAAGATTAATACTGCTATAAATGATGCTATTGTTGCAGCACAAACTGCAATGATTGCTGCTGTAACTACATCTGTTATTGCTTCTAATTAAAATAAGTATTGCATTGAACTGATATAATGGTGTAATTTGCATCGTAATTACAACACCAATTTACTAAATGAAATTAATTAACTGGTATATAATAAGAGCTCACATTGGCCCATTTCTGTTTGGCTTTGTGACGGTTGTATTTATATTTCTCATGCAGTTCATTATCAACTCACTAGATAAGTTGCTTGGAAAAGGTATTGAGACAATGGTTATTGTTCAAGCAATAATTCTTAATATACCATGGATGGTAGTTTTGGCAGCACCCATGGGGATTCTGTTTGCAACCTTAATGGCATTTGGTGCTATGTCAGCCAACTATGAGATACCTATAATTAAATCTTCTGGTACCTCACTCTTCTCTATGATGAAGCCAGCCGTGCTTATGGGTATTGTTCTTTCTTTGGCCCTATTTTGGTTTAATGATTCTATTCTACCTGAGTCGAACCATAAAGCTAAAGTTCTAATGAATGATATACAAAGAAAGAAGCCTACTTTCGCCATAGAACCTGGTGAATTTTCACCAAATATGGGCGGCAAGATTATTTTGTCACGTCAAGTGGATTCAATCAGTGGTCTATTAAAAGATGTAACAATATACGATTATTCGAACGCTGATAAACAAAATATAATTTCAGCAGATAGCGGAAAGATAGGATTTTCAGACGATTATGCTAATCTTATAATAAGACTTTATGAAGGTGAGATACACCAGAGAAATAATGATGAAGTTAATGATTACAAGATTATAAATTTTTCGGAGTACCAACTAAAAACAGAGGCATCAGGTTTTGATTTCAATAGAACCGATGTAAATCTTATATCTCGTGGCGACAGGGAAATGACAATAAATGACATGGGAAAAGTTGTTCAAGGGAGTAAGAATGATGCGCAGTTTGCACAAAGTATTATTGATTCAATTGTTGAACAACATTTGGATTATTTATTGGCAGGTGAGATCTCAATAATTGACGAAAAGACAGAAACTAAGTTAGACTCATTTATGATTGATACTTCAAGAAGAAGTCTATACCAGAGGGTCCAAAAAAATGTTAACTTCCTTGCTTCTGATGTTAAAACAAGTGCTTTCAAAATAGAAAATAGAGAAAATAAAGTTAGAAAGTATGAGGTAGAAATATGGAAGAAATACTCTATCCCTTTTGCTTGTTTCGTTTTTGTTTTTGTTGGTGTACCTCTTGGTATTAGAACTAAGGGGGGTAACTTCGGGATAAGCGCTGCAATAAGTTTAGGATTTTATATTATATATTGGGCTTGTTTGATTGCTGGAGAAAAACTGGCTGACAAAGGAATTATTTCTCCTATTCTAGGAATGTTCTTTGCTGATATTGTAATCCTATTAGTAGGCATTCTGCTAACACTTAGAGTAAATAACGAAATGCTAAAATTAACTAGTGTTTTTTCAAAAGAGAAATAACTGATTCTTGTATCTCTATTTCTTTTAACTCGCAACGAATCAAAGCCAAAGTGAAATCTTGAATAGTATAACTGAAATCTCCTATTTCACTTGAATACTTTTGAATAATTGAAATTGCATTTTCACTTTTGATTGGTGTAATAATGTATTCATTATCTCTTTTATAAATTACAGGGTAATCAAATGCATCCTTTTCTGAGATAATTGTTTCTTTGGTTGATTCTAAACCTTTATACTTAATTACTATTTTTCTACTTTCAGCTAATTCTATCATACCAGGGAAAAATAATTTATTGCCACTCAAAGCTAATCTTTTCGCAGATCGATATGGTATGTAATTTACTTGATGTGTATCGTATAGCTCGGGATCAAGTATATGAATTTGATTAACCTTCGTGTAAATATCTATTGAATCACACTCTAATGCCTTTGCTATTAGAAGGGCACTAAGATTTGAACTCTCGAAACCCATGGTTGTATCATTATTATACTTGTCTGATGCTATAAAACCTTGTGTAATAGTTAAGTTAGAATATGATAAACTAGATAAATTTTCTATTGATTTGCTAACATTTGGTTCAGCCTTACCAAAATTACTATCAGTAATAATAGTACCTCTGATATCAAGGAATTGAGATTCAATATTATTTGATTTTAAAACACAATGGATAAAGAAAGACGATACCAATTCACCTAAAACAAGTATTTTATCTAGGGATTCTTCTAAATACTCCTCAGTAATTTCGCAGCCAGCCATAATATCTGTAAGTTTTTTCTGACACTGTAAGGTGTATTCATCAAATTGATTTAAATAATTTTGGCACAATAAGTGCTTAAATTCAGTAAAAATACTTATTAATGGAAAATAATTATCATTGGAAGTAGGTGAATAGAAGTGGTTTTTAAGTTCAGCACTAAGCTTGCCTAACGCCGAAACTACAACAATAGAGGGAGTTGTAAGGTTTTTGAAGCTAGAACAAAACTTATTGATACTTTTAGAGTTAGATAAAGCGGTACCACCTATTTTTATTATTTTCATATTTAATATTTTTTATTTAAGTTAGATAATGCTACTTCCCGTATTTTCTCAAAAAGATATAGGAGGTAAGATTGTTTGTCTTTATAAGCAACATTTTTGTTATTATTGCTGTTGCCTAAAAGCAAATGTAAGATAAAGTATATAAAATATATCATGTTTAACAAATTAAATAGGTGCCCATAATGAAGGGAAAACTACTAAATAAACTGACGATAGCGTTTCTCTCGATTGTCGTCATACTGATGGCATTCCCGTCAGGAAGAACAGCAGATGCTAAGGATGAGGCGTTTATCGTAAGTCAATTCCAAAGTCCTAAGAAAGATGGGGTTTTTAAAATCAACAGACCTTACGAACCAATTGTTGTAGTCGAAAGCGAAGGCGTTTCTGACTCAGTAAATGTAACTTTCCACATGGAAATTACTGATAACGATGGCAATGTTGTTTACCAAGAAGAAAGAATAATAGAAAATTTTGGCCGAAATGAAAGCGAAATTCTTGTTTCTTTCCCTAAATTGATAATTAGAAACTCAGGTCAATATACTGCTAAAACTTGGGCTGTTAATCCATATGATGGAATTAACAATAATTCTGAGAAAACAGTTGCGTTCGAAGTTGAAAAAGGTTTATCTGGTGTAATCACTGTTGGTAAATTAGATTCAAAATTATCTTCAACTCAAAACATCACAAACTTTGAAACAGTTGATGATCTAATGGATGCTCTTTATTTTGAAGGTATCTCAGCTGATGTTGAGTTTAGATTTACTGACCCCGAGTATGTTTTAACTACAAACGATCCTGTTGCTCCTGCTTGGGATATGTCTGCTAGAATTATCGGTGTTGGTCCAACTACTGACCCTAACGATGAAGATGGTGTTTATACTATTAGAATGAGACCTGCGAACAACAGAATTGCAGTTCGTGGTGGTGTAAAATTTGTCATGAATGCTGAATCTGGTATTGGTCTATTATTCGGTCATAACTTACAACCTGACAACCAAAATGCAGTAATTAATACCTTCCCAGAAAGAGAATATGCTCGTTCTGCTGGTTATATTACTTTTGATGGTGGTTCTCAAAAATGCTTTGAATTTGAATTAAACACTACTAATAATTTATTTGGTGCAGCTGTATACTTACAAAGAGGTTCATCAAATATTACAGTTCAAAACTGTTTGATTACAAATAATTCTCCGCAAATCCAGAATAGTATTTCAGTTCCTGCTGCTAAATTTAGCCAGGATAATGGATTTACATATGATAGAAATACTTTCAGAGCTGCAAACAACACAGATGTTAGTTATTCTGCAGGTATTCTAAACAGATCTACTCTTTTAGAAGCTACAGAATTCATAGGTGATTTAAGAGATACACTTACTAACTTTGACAACAAGTTAATGAATAATGATATTAGCAGCTTTGCTTTGGGTATCATGGATCTTGGTTTAGGTATATTAAGACATAATTATGACCCTAATGAATTAGATACATTAAAGACTTATTACAACACTAACAATGTAATTTCTGGTAACAGAATATGGGATGCTACTAGAGCTGGTATCTTTGTCGGTTATACTGAAGATGTAACAGTAGAAAATAACTTAATTTGGGATATTAACGCTCCTAGTGGTAACAATGCTATAGGTATTGAAGCTGGTGGTATTGTATCTTCAAGTGCAAAAGGTTATCACAATGTTAGATTAAGTTTGTTAGACAATAGAATTACAAACTTAAACTCAAATACTAATGTAACAGGTATTAGAGTAGAACAAGACAGAACTCTATATGAAACAGGTGAAAACCCTACTACTTTCCCAAGGGTTGCTGAAAGAACAAGAATCGCAAATAACTTTATTTGGGGACTAAATATTTCAAATGGTGCTGCTAGCAGAGCTGGTATTCACTTATTAACTGAAAGAGGTGCTGACCTTTTAACTCCAGATGTTAAGTCTTACTCAAGTAGAGCAGATGATATTGTAAATAACACAATAGTTATTGGTGCTACTGGATCACCTAATACTGGTTTAACTGCTGGTATTGGTGTACAGAATACTGTATTTACTAAAGTTATTAATAATGCAATTTCAATCGTTGATCCAAATATCACTTCAATAACTCCTTTCTCTGCTTCGATCTTATTCCAAGGTAATATGGAATTAGATAACGTTGATATTGATAGAAACGCTTATTGGTCTGGTTTCGACGTTGGCGTTCTTGATAACACTAACTTAGATCTATTCAGATATATCGAAGAAGACGAAAATGATGACATTATAACTACTGGTTATAATTTAGAATATGCTAACTTGAATCAAATTCAAGCTGCAACAAATACTCAAAACAACTCAGTTTATGGTAATTTTGTTGCTGATCACGAAGCTTTCCAAAGAGATGCGATTGAGCCAGCGTTATTGAGTGTTAGAGTGAGCCCTGCTCCTGTTAACTCAATATTAAATAACCGTGGTGAAACAATTAGCTGGTTAAGAGATGATTTTGATGGCGACCGTAGAGGTGCTGCAGGTCAAAGATATGATATAGGTGCTGATGAATTCTTTGGTGATTTATTTATATTTGATTTGAGCCCAGTAACTATACTTGAGCCAAGATCATACAGAGACATTACTACTCAATTCTCTGAAGCTGAGTACATAATGACAGAAGCCCCAGTGAATGTAGTTGCAAACATTAGAAATAATGGTTCAATACAACAAGCTGGTACTAGAGTTTTTGTTAGAATTTACAGAGCAGATTCTTTAGGTAATTTTGAAATGGATAACATGCCAATTCTTGAGAAAGAAGTTGAGGTAACTATACCAGCAACTGATAACAGAACAGTAGATTTCGAATTAGCTGAAGGTGATATTCTCAATGACTGGAATCCTATGGCTTATGATGATCTAATAGCTGATTCAATACCAGGATATACTCCAAATAGAGTACCTGAAATGTTCAGAACTATGGCAGCTAACGTTACTCCTAGATATAGAATAGACATTGTTGTTGGTTCTGATCAAGAGAACGTAAATAACAAATACTCTAAATTTGTTAGATTCTACTTAAAGAAAACTCCAAGACACTTATTAGTATCTTCAGTTAACACTAATGCTAATCCGGTATTAGACCCAACTCAAGAAACTGTTGGTAAATTGAACTACGATGCTATCATAGAAGGATTTAATAGTATTGGTTACTCTGTTATTTCTCCTTCAGATGATCCAGTTTACGACTATGATATTTTTGATAGAGGTAGCTGGGAGCCAAGAGCTGTAGATTATACTATGTATAATTTCATATTCTATTCTGAAGGTTACAATGTATTACCTACAAGATTCGAGAAGTTAGATATATACCACTTCTTAGATGCTGGTTCTGAAAGATTGAAAAACAATATTGTATTCTCAACTGAAGAATGGGCTGCTTTAAACATGGATGAAGATTTCAATAATATATTATTGAGAGCTGACTATGTAAACAGTGATCCATTGGGTACAGGAGCTTCTTACGAAGGTAATACTATCATTGGTGATAACATTAGTGAAGACTATGTAATACCAATCGAAGAACCAATGTATAATGATGGTAATGGTATGGTTACTTATCCTTCGGATAAGCCTCCATTCCCTGCTGTAGTTACTCCTCGTAACGAAGGTAGCGATTTCAAACCATTATACGGTTTATCTAGTTCTGCATACTTATTTAACTTAGCAGATCCACTAAATGGTCAAATACTTGGTACTACAACTATTACTATTACTTACAATATTATCCACAACACAGTTGATTGGAGACACTTCGGTGATATTGAAACAATAATTAGAGGTACTATTGATCACTTAGAAAGAAATGATGCTTCTATAGTTCCTGTTGAACTAGCTGATTTCAATGCTGTACAAAGCAACCAATCAGTTGTATTAGACTGGGCTACTGCTTCAGAATCTAATACTTCTAAGTTTATTGTTGAAAGAGCTGATGCTAATGGAAATACTGTAGCAAGTAATTTTGCTTCTACTGGTTTAGAGGTTGATGCAGTTGGTATATCTAACGAAATGAACTACTACGGTCCTGTAGTAGACAACAACGTTAAATATGGTAACACTTATGCTTATAGATTAAGAGTGATTGATTTTGACGGTTCTAATCAAGCAGAAGAGCAAGTAAGATTTGTTGAAGTTAAGCCAGAAGGTAACTTTACTTTCAATGGTTTCAGCCAAAACCCTGCTTCTAACAATACTGACTTAAATATTAGCAACCCTAATAGTGAATTGTTAACTATTGAAGTTGTAGATATGACTGGTAGTGTTGTTCTTGCTGATAAATTCAGTAACTCTGAATATCAACTAAATGTTTCTGACCTTGCTAACGGTGCTTACACTGTTGTAATCAGAAGCGAAAGCGGAATGCAAACTAAACAACTAAGTATCGTTAGATAATTAGTTCAAATATAGTTTTTAAATTAAAAAGCACAATTTTTCTTAGAAAATTGTGCTTTTTTTTTGTGATAAAAGATTCTTGTGCTAAGTGTTTTAGTATCAAAGTAAGAAAGCACAACGAAATAGATAAGCTATTTAAATAAGTTATTTACAGAAATAAGCAATAAAAGTATGAAATAATTAGTACCGTATTTGTTACCTAAATAAGAATAAACTAACTAATATGTAACTCCGGAGGCTGTGTAACTGTAAAAATATATGGACTTATGGCAATATGAGCTGTAACAAAAATATGAAACCATGGTTATTGTAAATGTTTGCCTTACCACAGTCTGAAGCTGATGCGCAATATTGTGGTTTTGACCGTGTTGGTTATTGGCTTCCAGTAGGTCAAATAAACGACGTCATAGTAGAAGATGTAACGGAAGGAACTACTGTTATCGAAAGACTTAATTCTGGTTATGAACAATGGGCTACAATCGAAGAAACTGGTGGTGCATATGAACTAAATATCGGTAATAGTTTCGAGATATCAGTAAAATATGGTTTATATTATTATGGTTTTGTTTGAATCTATTTAGACAAAAATGACGATCAAAGATGGGATTATAATAGAATTGGACCAGACGAAGAATTTATAGCTAAATTCTATAGATATACTGGTAAATTTAGATATCCTCCTACTCAGTTCTATACTGACAAATTTGAATTTAATGTAGGTGAAGATGTTCCTGAAGGTCCATCAGTTCTGAGAGTAATGGTTAATTACTATTATAATCTAAACGATGCATGTGCACTCTATTATCAACCTAATTACTATTATGGATATGGAGAAGTAGAAGATTATGCAATTAATTTTGTAGCTCCAATTCCAGAAACTTATCCAACAAATGGTAACATTTTGTTTAATGCTCAAGAATATGATGGTACTACTAGATTATTCAATGGTGAAATGACGGAATTTAAACTACCTGCAGTT
>JBDQHL010000050.1:0-10729 GCA_040264895.1 Bacteroidota bacterium | reverse complement strand
AGATGATAATAGAATAGAAAAATTCGCGTTAATTGTTTTCGATTATGATAAGTCAACTTTATCAAATAGACACAAAAAAGTACTAGACGAGATAAAATCAAGAATAAAACCGAATTCAAAAATTACTATTGAAGGTTATACTGATAGAACTGGATCTGCTAATTATAATAAAAAATTAGCTCAGAGAAGAGCAGAAGAAGTCAAAAAGTATATTGGTTCAAATATTAATAATATCACGTTGAAATCAATAGGTGAAAGTAAGTTGTTGTATAACAATGATATACCTCAAGGTAGAAACTTCTCACGTACAGTCTTAGTAAAAATTGTAACACCAATTGAATAAAATTGTAACTAAATTGTTATTCATATTGTCTATGTGGTTAAGAAGGCAAAAAATTATACCAAAAATGTTGTATGTTTAAACCAAATAAAAATATTAAAGATATAGAGTACGAACAGGCTGTAGAGTCTCTTCGTAACGGCAGTGCTGATGCATTTCAGTTTCTATATCAGAAATATCACAACAAGGTATACAGATTTTGTTTCAGATTGCTCGGCTCTGAGCAAGCAGCTAAAGACGCATTCCAAGATACATTTGTAAAAGTGTATGAAAAACGTGAGACTTTCAATGGAGAAAACTTTAGTGCTTGGTTGTTCACTATAGCAAGACATACTTGCTATAATATGATGAGAGCTAAGAAAGAACATTCTACATTCGACGAAACTTTTCATGCTAAAAAGATGCAACAAACAACAGATTTTGGCTTGAAGCAAGCACTCGAATCTGCAATTAATAGTTTGCCTAATAATTACAAGGAAGCATTCATATTACGTGAATATGAAGAATTGGCTTATGAAGAGATAGCAGAAGTTTTAGAAATAGAATTGTCGTTAGCTAAAATCAGGGTTTTTAGAGCAAGAAGAAAACTAAGAAAAATATTGAAACCTATAATACAAGAATTAGATGAACATAGATAAATTAATATCGAAATATCTGGATGGTGAGCTAACCGAACAAGAGGATAATGAGCTTAGAAACCTTATTTCCAGCGACGAAGAAGCTCGTGATATTTTCAATAGCTATATCGATATTCATATAGCTGCCAAAGAAGATGCTAAATCGATTGTGACTCCTGAAGATATAAAGGAAGAAACAGAAGATAAGGTAATGATGGCAATATTGAAGGGCAATCCTACAGTCCAAAAGTCTAAATTTGGACTTAGTATATTTAATATATTCCCAAAGCAACTAGTTTCTATGGTTGCTGTACTATTATTAATCAGCTTTGCTAATATCTCTGACTTTAATAAGGTGCTGGAAGGTTTACCTAAATTTAGTAAATCAGATATGTTAATTAATGTACCATTAGTAGAATCTTATGATTTAGCTGAGGGTATAGCTTATACAAATACGAACTCAAGTTCAGATTATAACACATACAGAGAAACTGTAAATAGTTCAAGTGATGAAGAGAATATGAGTTTAACCTCTCCTTATACAGAGGCTGAAAGTAATCAAAATACTACTCAGAACTCTGTATTAGCTGATGATAACACTACTGAAAGTGAAGATATTTCATCAGTCGAACAAATAGACAGGTCAATTTATTCGGATAACACTGAAGAAACTGATACCCAAAATTATGAAGTGTTTGAAGAGCAAGTTAGTGGAGCTATTTCACCAGCCATATCTTCAATGAGTCAAGGAGCAAATTCATCGAATATTGAGTTTGGTGAGATAAATAACAGAATTCGTTTTGATCAGAATAACTTAACTGTTAACAATATACAGCTAACTACTTTCACTGCTCAACCATTCCAGCTCTATGGATTTGATGATAATGCAAATGCAAGTATGAGTTCTTATTCGCAAGCAATATCAATTACAATGAATGAGAAAACAAAGGTAGGTTTAGAGATTGGTTATTCTGATATATCTTACTTAGGTGAAATGTTTACTACCACTAAAGTTTTGGATAAATACGGTAGAGAAACAGGACAAATATTTAGAGTTAGATCAGAATCAGATAAAGACTATGCTCTCTATTGGGGGCAATTATTCCTACAAACAGAATTAATCAAAGTGGATAACTTTGATATGGGTGTAAGATTAGGGTTTGGTATGTCCGAAGAGGGGTTCAATACTAATTCTAAAGTAATAGCAGGTTATGAAATAATAGATGGAATTAAACTAACAGCAGGAACAGAGTTCAGTTATTTTACTGCTTCCCTACCTCAGTTAGTTAATAGTTACACTGATAATTTTTATAGCTTTTCCATGGTTTATGGATTACAGTTTAGTTTTTAAAATGATGTATAAAAGTGTAAAGTTATTTCAACACTTTTATAAAAAGTTCAAATAATTATTATATATTTGAAACGGGCTTAAAATGAATAATAACATTGTTGAATTTACAATGTATTAACTAATTGCTGTGTCTTTTATAATTAGTTAAATACAAAGTATTTACACAAATTGTTACTCTTCATATTTAAACTCATCGTAAAATAAATACAAAAAATTATAATTTATTAGGAGTTTTATTATGCTAAGAATAACTTTAATAGCGATATTAAGTTTGGCATTTATATTACCGCAATCACTTTCTGCAGGTATATACGGGGTTATCAAAGGAGAAGTTACAGACGAAGATGGCAATGCTGCTATTGGGGCTTCTGTTGCTCTTGTTGGTACCACACAGGGTGCACAAGTAAAAGTAAATGGTAAATATGTTATAACAGGTGTAAGAGCTGGTAGTTATGAACTAAAGGTTACTTCAATTGGATACGACCCAGTAATTAAAAAAGTTAAAGTTAGTGCAGACGAGACAACAATAGTAAATTTCAATTTGAGTATGGGATCTGTACAATTAGATGAAATAGAAGTTGTAGCGACTAAAATGGTAAATAAATATCAAGTCGGTGCACAATCTAGTTTCAATGAAGATGCATTACAGAGAACAGCAAGTGGCGGTGTGACTTCTATAGTTACATTATCTTCTGGTGTTACAACTAGTGGAGCTGGTTACAGTATCCGTGGTACAAGAGCAGAAGATACACAAATGATGGTAGATGGTATGGACGTTGGTAACCAATTTACAGGTGGTTTTGGTGCTTCTGGTACTGCTTATGCTCCTATGGTTTCATCTTATGCAACTCAAGAGGTTCAAGTTAAGAAAGGTGGTACTGGTGCACAATATGGTAACTCAATGGGTGGTACTGTTAATACGGTTGTAAAAACAGGTAGAGATGATAAATATGAGGGTTTCTTAACTTATAGAACTGATTTACCTTCGTTGAATGGTTCTCAAGGAGAAGGTGCTCAATTAGTAAAAACAGGTAATAACTATGATGTTGTAGAAGGTGGAGAAGGTAGACAACTTCTTGGTGATAATTTGAATAATATTGAATTCGGTGTTGGTGGACCAATACCTGGATTAAATGATGCATTAAAAAATGCTACGTTTTATTTGACTGGTAGATATGAAACTAGACAATTTAGAAATTCAGGTTATGAATATTATGCACCAACCGTCACTGATGATAATGGAGATTATTTAATGGGTGGTGAAAACCTGGGTCAGTTAGACAACCAAAGATCTTGGGTTAAAAATATTACTGGACGTATGAAATTCGGTCTTACAGAAAATGTTGCTTTGACTGTAGGTGGCCAATTAGGTCAAACTGCGTTAGAAAATCAAGGTGTTGGAAACTTATACATGCAAGATATAGGAATAATAGATGGTGTAGAAAATGGAATAGAGGAAAGAGTTGCGAAAATAAACGTAACAAATTCTGATGTAAATAATGTTTTTGTGAAATTGAATCACTCATTCCCAGAAGCATCTGCTTTTTACGAAATAAGACTATCAACTACTATTAACAATGATGCTTCAGCAAGAAGAGCTGAATACGGTTCAGATCCTTCATTTTTCGGAGGCTTCGAATTACTGGAACCTCAGAATGTTTATGGTGTTAATGAAGAAGGTGATGGCTTAGTTACTGATAGAACAGATTTACTTGAAGATAGATATACTCCATTGACAAGATTGAGATATCCGAATGATGGAAATACGTCTCCAGAACTTTTACAGAACTATGCAATAAGAAATCCATTGTCTGGGTATATTGAAACAGATGGTTTCTTAACATTTACTAACCCTTACGGAACGAATAGATTTTTTGCTGGACACCAGAGTTATGGTTTCAGTTACAGGAATGGTAGTTATTTACAAGCAGATGGTAGTTTTACCAAATACATTCAAGGTGATAGATTTGATCACAATATTCAAACAGGTTTTGAGTTCAGAACTTACACTATGGGATATCACTCTAACCCTACACCGACAACTTCGAATACTGTAGATGTTTACTCATCTGAATTTGGTGGTAATATTTATGCTGAGTCAGATTCAGTTTTCGATGTTACAAGTCAAGAGTTTAATCCAATGAGAGCAAGTTTCTTTGTTCAAGATCAAATATCTTTTGAAGGTATAATTATAACTCCTGGACTTAGAGTGGACATGTTCAACTCAAATACTGTATATCAAACTGAAAACTTCCCATTACCGAAAAGATGGGAAACTGATAAGTATGCAGATGCAGAAGCTAAATTTATGATTAGTCCTAGACTAAACGCAAGTTATCCAATAACAGACCAATCAGTATTCAAAATGAATTTTGGTATTTATTACCAAATGCCACAAATGCAATTCATTTATGATGGTGTAAATTTAGTATCTAGAAACCTTAGTAGACCAAGAATTGGTAATCCAAATATAGAACCACAAAGAACTAATCAATACCAAGTTGCATATTCTTCTGCTTTAACAGATGATTTTGCATTGGATATATCAGCTTATTACAATGATATTTATAATCAATTGGGATACTCTTATGTTCCAGATTCTGATGACCCTTATTTCTTGGCTGAAGTTGGTCAATATGGAACTAACAAAGGTGTTGAAATTGATTTAAGAAAGAGAATTAGAGACAATTTTGGTTTTAGATTAGCTTATACATTGGGTTCAATCACTGGAACAAGTAATACTGCAACTTCATCAGCTGCAATTATTTTTGACCCAATAACAAACAGCCCTATCATTCCAACAGCTCCTATTAGATTAGGTAGAGATATAACTCATAGGTTGACTGCGATAGTTAACTTTGCTTGGGGAAATGAAGAAGGTCCTGCGATTGGTGGTATTAATTTCTTAGAAAATGCTTATGTAACTTTCACAGGTAATTTTAGATCAGGGGTTCCTTATACTTTATCTGAAATAAATGGAACTGGTCAGTTATCACAAATAAATGCTTTAGAAGGTCCTGGTACTTGGTCAATTGACACAAGATTAGGTAAAGAGTTTAAACTAAGTGATATATTTGGAGAAGGAATGGGTAGTTCATCTCTGGAACTTTATGTAGATATATTTAACTTAACAAACAGAACAGCTGCTCAAGGTGTATACAGTGGAACTCAAAGTTCTCTGAACAATGGTACTCTGGAAATAGTAAATCAGGGTAGTTTTTCACCCAATACTTTCTTTGAAAAAGGAAATCCTGCTGTAGCTGGTTCATTCAACGTAAACCAATACAATCAATTTGGTGAAAGATTTTACTACACTTCAGGAGATATTGACCAGAATGGTATAATAACTCGTGAAGAACAATATGAAAACTATGTTAATGCTTTAGAAGAATTAACTTATAAAAACAAACCATTATTTCAGCTACCTAGAAGAATATTCTTTGGTGCTGTAATTAGGTTTTAATCAAGACGAAAATAAATTAAATTTTAGGAGTTAATATGAATTTTCTCAAAAAAATAATTTTCATTTCACTTGCTTTAGCATTGGTCACCCAAATTGCTGATGCAAGACCAAATGAAAAATATATTAAGAAAAAGGAAAGTACTGTACAGAGAGACCCTCTAGGTTTCTTTGATTTCCAAGAAAACACAATAAGTAATATACAGACTGTGATTTCTAACTATGGTATGATTGGTTACGATAGACCAAATGGTAGAGGTTCTGGTTATTTCCCAAGAGGATCGAGAAACCAATATATTTTTGGTGGTGGTCTTTGGTATGGCGGACAGAAGAGAGTTCCATTTACAGACGAAAACGGTGAAGAAGGATTTAAACTTAACAAGTTAGTTTCAATTTCTTATAACCCTAGTAGAGCTGATTCATGGTTAACTCCTGGTAGAGTTGACGACGGTGATGTTACAATACAAGATAATGAAAAATATAAAGTTTTCTTGTCAACTGATTATTCAAGAAATAATGGTGTTGCACTAGATCCAACTGATGTTAATACTCCTAACTGGCCAGTTTGGGATACAGAGGAAGAGGACACTGTTGGGTACAGTAGATACTTTGGATACTATGTATATGATGACACAAAAAGAAATATAGATGAGTACCCTAAAGGACCTGCAATGATTTCTGGTGAAGATATTTTCACTACATATCATGATTTAGATTTAAGTCAGTATGAAGGTGCCCTATCAACAAATAGGTCATTAGGTTATCCATTAGGTTTACAATATGAATTCACAATTTACTCTTGGGGATTTGGTCAATATCAAAACTTCTTCTTCTGTTTATATGATGTAATTAATATGTCAGAAGATACATTGTATGATTGTTGGTTAGCTCCACTAATGGATGTTGATTTAGCTAGGAATCCTTTCTTGGCTGCTGGTGCTGCTAATGACAGGGTAAGTTATTGGTATGAAGATCCCGAGCTAAATATGGCTTATCAATTCACTAATCCAGAATTTGGTGAACAAGGTCAAGGTTTTGGATATTTAGGTTTTGACTTCTTAGAGTCACCCACTATATACAGACCACCTTTATTAGATGAAGAGGGAAATGCACAAATTGAAATTATTGAAAAGGATTTAGGAGCAGGTGTTACAATTTTTGACACTGTAATAGTTGCAGATGAGTCACATCCTGATTATAAATTCTTGAGAAAAGATTCTGCTTTTTATGATAACTCTAATCAATTAGGTTTGGTTACATTCAAAAACTGGAACTTACAAGAAGATGTTGATGGGATTGAGAATATGTATAACTTCATTTCAGATGGAGTAACAGATGTTGATTTTGGTCCTGGTGATAAAAGATATATGATGGCAACAGGTGCTTTCCACATGAGACCTGGTGATACATCAAGAACAGTTGTTTGTATTATGATTGCAACACCATCGAAAACAGGTGATGCAGACGGAACTAGAGAAGATAGAGAGGGGCTTTATACCCTTGATTTATTTGCTCAGTCAGTTTATGATAATAACTTTAGAGCTCCTAGACCCCCTGATCAAGCTAGAATTAAATATTATGAAGCATTAAATAATGGTATCACCATTGCATGGGATTCTACTTCTGAACTTTCTTCTGATGCAGAGGAAGCTGGCCTTGACTTTCTTGGTTATAGAATTGAAAGAGCTAGAAGACCAGATTTAGATACGTTTAACATAAGTCAAATTTCACCAAACTCAGAGTTCCAGCGTGGTGCTGGTCCTTATGGATGGAAAGAAGTTGCATCTTATGAATTACCACTTCCATTTATTGAGTCTGCAAGGATAGTAGATAATCCTAATACAGGTAAAGCTGCTATAGATTCTATGCTTATTGCGGGACCTGTATATGATGAGAATGGTGATATAAGTGATACTTCAGCTATTAGAGTTATGAGAGCTGGTAATGGTGTTATTTTCCATCCAATGGACTTATCATTCAGAAATACTGGAGAATACATTCCAACAATAGCAGGAATAAACCCAACCGAACCTTGGGGTGAATATTATATTGATTTAGCTGAGGAAGATGGCTTTACTCAGAGTCAATACAATAATTATGGTGTTAGAGATAGATTTGATAGAGAAAATGTGTTATTTGAAAGTGCATTATCTGGTGAGATTGAATTAGATCCTGCTAGAGTACCTTATAATCCTCTATATGTTGACCATTACACATTTGAAGTTTCTAGAAACTATATTGAAAATGTGTTAGATACTTTAGATATTGATGGTATTGCTGTTAGATATAAGCTAGTTGAGAGAGAATTAAATGGTGAAACTGTACTTGTAGAAAGTTCAATAGTAGATTCTGTTTACTTCGTTAAAACTGGTAGAACACTTCAGCAAGACGGTTCAGAAACTTATATTGTTGATGGTGCACTTCCTATTGATAACTATAAAGATGCAATGAAAGATTCAGTTCGTGTAAAACGAGCATTAGACTCTCTTTATTCTTATATACAGCAAGGAAAAATTAGATACAACTTCAATGACTTCGAATCATCATTATTAGTTAAGTATAATTATATTCTACCTTATATGAATAGAATAACAAACGGAAGAACATTTACAGACATAGGTGATGACAATAGAGATGGTATTTTTAGTTCAGAAGATGACTTTGATAATTCTGAAAAACTAATTAATAACACACCATACTATTATAGAGTATTAGCTTATGATAGAGGTGATGCAAGTCAACCAACACCTTCAAAAATCAACTCAGGAATTGAAAACGTTAACCAAGTTGAGACATTTCCAGAAGCAGTAGAAGTAGGGAAGAAACTT
This sequence comes from Bacteroidota bacterium, assembly GCA_040264895.1. Lineage (GTDB taxonomy): Bacteria > Bacteroidota > Ignavibacteria > Kapaibacteriales > UBA2268 > PGYR01. The sequence goes on along the minus strand of JBDQHL010000050.1, from coordinate 2,133 downwards.
CAATTTGAAATAATTGATGTTGATTCTAATAGACTCAATGGTCTATATGACTTTGAATTTTATGCAATTGATGAAGAGAGAGCTAAGCAACTATATTTAGGTGATACTCTTCAGCTTGATTTCAATGTTGAATGGAACTTTAGTACTTTTAATTTCCAAAACAGAGATGAAACTGATCCATCACCAGTCAACACTTCTGCTTATTTAAGAAGAGCTACAATAACAAATTTGACAAAAGACAGTACTGTAATTTTCGAACAATTTATGACTTTTAATCCAAATGGTTGTTTTTCAACAAATGATTTAGCGACAGCTATGTATGAAAACGCATCTGTTATTACTCAGAGTACTGAACCAATTGTAAATGATTTTGGTGATACTGTAAATACCTTTGGTGTTTGGGATAATAGTGATTACATAGATTTTTCTGGAAGATATACCACAGGTGACTTTACTGAGCAAAATCAATGTAATAACAGATTCTTTAGAACTCCTGCTTATGGAACTATAGGATTTGACTTTAGATTCGGATTAGCACAGCAAGGTGGTAGATATAGACCTGATAAAATTGAAATTGTTGAAGGTGATTCTGAAACACAATTATACTATATCGACCAAGCAGCTGGAAATGATGTTTCATCTGCTACACTGTTAATTCAACCAGTTGATACTATAAATGGTCAGAAACAATTAATTAGAAATAATAATCAATCAGTTGCGCGTGAATTTGTTGCTCCTGTCTATGCTAGTTTCAATAACGGTCCAATAGATGCTGTTCTAGAATTTACTGGTTCTGGTACTGAAACTATTGAATTAGAATGGGGAAGAAGCAAAGATATGGCTCCAATTAATTTAGAAACTTCAACTTTTACTGTAGAGTATTTGGATGTAAGACTTGTTAATAATTACGAGTTAGTTCCTTCTGCTGAAAATAACTTTATGATTAGCAATAAGGACGAGATAGAGCATATATCTATAGATGCCATAGTCGATGGAGATATAACTACTGATGTGCCTATTACTCAAGGTAATAATGTAGTTGTGAACAGGTATCCATATCCTGACCCAAGAAATCTTCCAGCAATGGGTATAGAAATTGAAGAATTTATTAATAAATTCAACATTGCAGCTTATGCTCATGTTAATATTGATGAAAACAACAATTTCATAAGAAAAGCACAATCTGTTGGGAGACCTACTAATCAACCTGAGCTATTGAGTGAATTAAGAACTTTCTCTGGATTGCCTCAAGGAAGATATTATTTGAGAGGAACTGATGGTAACGGTAATACAGTAGATTTTGTAAATGTTATTAATGTTGCTGGAACTAGATTTTTCCTTGATAATAGAAATATCAAACGTAGGTTCGAAGATAATATAGTTAATATATTAAAACCTGTATATAGAGATATTACATTAACTGACCCAGTAGAAGACTTTGAAGTAGGTGATAAAGTTCAATTAACCACAGCAGGTGGAGCTTCTGGTCTACCTTTCCCTGGTGCTAGCTTAAAAGTAATCATAAGAGATGAACAATCTGAGGCATCTATATCAGATGGTGATATGGAAGGTATTAAAGTTGTACCAAACCCTTATTATATTTCTCATCAAAATGAGAAAACTCCTTATGACAGTAAGCTATACTTCACAAAGGTACCTCCTGGTTCAACAATTAACATCTACACAGTTGCTGGTAACTTAATTGAAACTATTGAACATGATCCACTAGGAGTAGGTTTGGATAGAGGAAGAGTTGCAGTAAATGTTTGGGACTTAATAATGAAAAATGGTCTAAGAGCACAAAGTCAAACTCTTGTTGCTCATATAGTATCACCAGACGGTGCAGAGACTATGGAGAAGTTCTCTATAGTAGTAGGAACATTCAATACATTTGACTAATAACTGAAAAAAAGAGAGCTTAAAAATGAAAAAGATATTATTAATATTATTGATGCTACCATTATTAGAATCTCATGCCGCTGATGATAGGATTATTCGTGCATCAAATGCCGAAAATTTTACTAAAGTTGGTGCCGATGGAGGGCAATTCTTAAAAATTGGTGTAGGTGCAAGAGGTACCGGAATGGCTGGTGCATTTAGTGGTGTAGTTGATGACTTGACTGCATTGCATTT
>JBDQHL010000049.1:0-11397 GCA_040264895.1 Bacteroidota bacterium | reverse complement strand
TAAGCTTTTGAAAAAGCTTAGTATATCCGTGTTTGGGAATCGCTTGAAATTTATCTTGAAAATATCTATCATCTCTACTCAAAAACACAGGAACTCTTCCTGAAACAGATGGGTCTAAATCTTCAGGTTTCATATTCCATTGTTTAATATTATAACCAAGAAAAATATATTCGTAAATAAAGTCAGCTAATTCTTTTAACTCTTCCTTATCAGTCTTTCTTAGAGTCAAGATAGGTATCTTAACACCTTCTCCATATTTTTCTTTGAGCAATAATATTAATTCTTGTGCACGTTCTTCATTAAATGCAATTTCTATAGAGTTAAAATTAAATGGTACTGGAACTTCCTTACCATCAATTACTGCTTTTACTTTGTGCTCATAATCTATCCATTCAGTAAACTGAGATAAGTAATCCCAAACTTTTTTCATTTGAGTATGAAATATGTGAGGACCATATTTATGGATAAGAACACCTTGGTCATCATAGTAATCATAGCAGTTACCACCAATATGATTTCTTTTTTCAACTATTAAACATTTCTTTCCTAATTGTGTTGCTATTCGCTCAGCTAAGACACAACCGGAAAAACCTGCACCAACTATAAGATAGTCATATTTCATTTTTTTAAGTATTTTTTTATTCCAAAAATATTAAAGAAGCCCGAATAGTTCACAAAAAGTATATAGATTAATACTAAAGCCAAAACACCAAATATGTTATTAGTAGCTGAGTTAACATAAAAGTATGAAGGTAAAACTGAAAGAACAGCTATTGGTATTATTAGCAGAGCAAATTTTAATACAATTTGTCCTGTTTCCTTGTATACTCTATAAGCTAAAACAAGCATAAGTGTTGTTTCAGCTACAATAGTTGCTACAGTTGCTCCGTAAGCTCCATAATCTGGTATTAAAATCAAATCTACTATAGTATTAAATAATACCGCAAAACTTGTACCGTAGAGTACACTTTTTTCTAATTTCCATGCTACTAAAGTAGATGCTAAAGCAACATTAATAAACTTCACAAATATAGAGAATGAAAATATTTGCATCAATTCAATTGAATCAACATATTGGTTTGAAAGTAATGTTGTTATTAAAAAATCAGAATAAACATATGTAATCACTCCAACTAACGCACCAACTACTACTATTGCTTTTATATACTTTCTTAACAAAGGTACTCTTTCATCTTTAGTAGTACTTCTCGAAAGCTGAGGGAAAAAAGAATTTTGTATTACTATTGAAGGTACTATTGCAAAAATAGATATTCGGAAAGCTGCATTATAAATACCACTTTCAGTTTCAAAATCAGTTAGTAATGAGCCTAAAAGAGTTAAATCAACGTTATTCATTATCATTATCAATACAGAATAGAAACCAATAGGTACAGCTGCACTTACTATATTCTTCCATCTTGTCTTGTTGAACTGTAATTTAATCTTTCCAATTTTATTTATATAATATATCACCATTACTATACTATTAACTAATAATGAAAACGATATTATACTAAGAGCAAGAAGTGTATCACCAGAGTCTTTAACAAATATAAATATCAGAATGACTGTTAATAATGATACTAGTACTTGCCTTACGGCTACTATTCCCATTCTCTCAATCCCTTGAAATACCCAGCTAAGTAATAAGGCACTTGAAAATATATTGAAGCCTAATATCAACAATGCGTAACGAACAATTTCTTTTTCAATAAAAAGAAATGCAAAGACAACTAATAGGGAATAGGAACAGAAGGCTAAGAATAAACGAAGAGAAAAAATATGGTCTACATATTTTCTAACATTATTAGAATCTTTAGCGATTGACCTCATACCATATATATCAATTCCGAACTCGACAATAAGTATGAAATAAACTACTATAGACATAGCATAGCCATATATTCCATTTCCCTCAACTCCAATTACATTGGCGAAGTATAAGTAATATATGGCTTGTAGTCCTTTGCCAGCAAATTCTGCAATTGACTGGAAAGATAAATTTTCTAACAACTTTCGATTAGAAAATGACATCTAAATCGATGGCTCCTGCCAAATTAGTTTATTTTGGTATTCCCTGTGTCAGTATCAAATCCAGGGAAATTGTTAATGTTTCCGCTGCCATCCAACTTGATTTCACCATTGATATTTTCAAATTTTGCAATATTATCATTTAGTGCTCTTGCTAGCATTTTTGCATGCTGAGGAGTCATAATTATCCTAGATTGCACTTTTGCTTTTGGAGCACCCGGAAGCACTCTTGTGAAATCTATAACAAACTCGGCTTTGCTATGAGCAATAATTGCTAGGTTTGAATAAGTTCCTTGAGCCACTTCGTCAGATAATTCAACATTTAGACTTTTCTTCTGTGGATTCTGATTCTTTTTATTTTCTTCGTGCATTTATTTCTCTTATTTAAGATTTTCTAGCTTTGATTGAATTTCCGTAGTTTTATCTTGATTTTTCATAGTTGAATATATTTTCAACAAGTCTAAATAAAAAGCACGTTTTTGATTTTGGGGAACATTGTATTGAATTTTGTCAAGTTTGCTTAATGTTGTATTCAAATTATCAGTGTCTTCAAGTACTTGATAAATATTTGCTAATTGTAATAGAACATTGTAATTGTTTTTAAATTTGTCAGTATTAGCTGTTTTAGTATAGTACTCAGCTGATTTTTCTAGTTCTGGGAAGTAAACCTCTGTTTTAATAACATAATTAGCATCTGCTTCTAATTTCTCTTGTTCCTTTTTTTGCTTTATACCAGCACTATTTTTATATGCTGAAGCTATATTATAAAGTGCAAAATCATAGTTCTCATCTAAAGATAGTGCTTTTTTATACTTGTCAATTGATTCCTCATAACGGCCTAAGTTTGAAAGTAAGTCCCCATACTGTAACCAATATCTCTTATTATCAGGACTCTTCTTAGTTGCTTCCTCTAGTTCTGCTATTGCTTTATCTGTGTTACCAGTTTCTTGTAATAATTGGATTTTTAAACCACCAGCTTCTTTATTTGTTGGCTGGAATACAATCAAATAATCTAAATACTCAATTGCTTTTTCATATTGTTTACTATTATAATAAGTCTGTGAAAGTGCAGCATAAGGATCTATGTTAATAGGATTGTATTGCATCTTCTCATTTTTCGACCAATTTTCAGGTAAATTTAATCTCCAACCAGTTACTTTATAACTAGAAGCTGTTGTTTCTTTAATTGAATGTAAGTAAATAGTATTGCTTTTGTAGTCAATCATGTCTACAATTGTAGTTGTACCTTTGCTACTATCTATTACATTAGTAATAGATTCACCAGGTTTATCTAATGTGCTTATAGCTTCTTCTCTAAACATGTCTAAATTAACACCGGTATTCTTAGATAGTTGGTATTCTTTACTATTAGATTTTATAAATTTTTCATATTCAGAAATTGCACTATTCTGATCTTCTTTGATCTCATATATTCTTCCTCGAAGATTATATAAATCACTCAATTGGGGTCTAAGTACTAAACTTAAATCTGATGCTTTTAAAGAAGCATCCAAGTATTTCTCATCCTTTTCTGAAAAGTATTGCTGGTAATTTTGATAAGCAGCACTATAAGCTCCTGAAAGCAATTTACTTTCTAAAAACCTTGCTTTATCTTTATTCTTTTTTGATTTTAGGTATTCTCTTGAATCTGCTAAAACATTTGCAGCTGTCTCATAGTCGCCTTTGGCCATAAGTATTTCAACATAAAGGATATGTGCATCCTCATTCTTAGGGTTCTTTTTCAACTCTTTTTTAACATTTTCTATAGCTGAATCAAACTTTTGTTTTTGGAAATCCATTTTAGCGCTATTCATTTCTTGCGAAGCACATTGGAAACCTTGTAAAAGGATGGCTGCAATAAACAATACTAATGATGAGACAATTACTCTTTTCATTTTTTTTCCTAGAATTTATTCTTTAAAATTTTACTAATTTAATAAATTGAAATGCCTTGAACAAGTTAAAAAAAAACAGCCCCGAGGGACTGTTTTGAGAATTTTTCAATTTTTTGATTACGAAGGGAGGTCATTTTGGTAGAGGGTGGATTCATTAACCTTACCTAAGTAATACTTTACTCCTGAGTTTTTCAACTCCATTCTGTTCTTTTCTGAAGCATCAACAATTATTTTGACATTTGGATCATTCGAGTAAGCCAAATTGTACATTCTGACTATGTCACCAAATTTGAATGTTGAATCTATAAATCTATAATGGTCTTTGGGAATACATACTAAGTCCTCATCATAAGAGAGTCCAAAATAATAGTCTTTTTCAGAATCTCTGAATTTTCGTTGCCCCATCTTGAATCCCTCTAGCTTCACTCTGTATAATCCTAAATGCCCTAAATCTTTTGCAGATTGTTTAGATAAATCTATGATTCTATCTCCGGCATAAGGACCTCTGTCATTTATCCTGACAAAAGTTTTCTTTCCATTACGGATATTGGTAACTCTAAGTATAGTACCAAATGGAAGTGTTTTGTGTGCTGCACTATAATCATTCATATCAAACCTTTCACCATTGGCAGTTAGTCTGTCATGAAACTTGTCAGCATAATAAGAGGCACTACCACTAATATCCAAAGAATATTTTGAAGCAATGTTCTCTTCAAATCTGTACTCTTGGAACTCCTCATTTTCTGAAGCTGCGAATTGTTCAGTCAAATCTTGGAAAGCTGTTGCAGGTGAATACTCATTTGTTGCTGTTGCTGTATCATGATTGTAGATTGTAATGATACCGAATGTTAATAATCCGCTTAGCATCAGCTTAAAAAGAAGCCCTTTCGAACTTTTTTTATTTTTTCTCATATGTAAAGGTAAATTAAAACCTTGTTTGTTAATGATATTATGACACACAATGTCATATATAAAAGCACGAGCAATAATAATGCCAGTAAATGCTTTTACTTCTTGCTACTTAAAACGAAATAAGTATATCGTTATTTTAAGTAATAATGAAAACTGGCATTTACTCTGTTCTGTAACCAATAATTCTTACCATAAGGAACAAAAGTATAATCAAATTGTAATTCTAGATCATCGAAATAAACATTCAAACCAAACTGAGTATTAATAAAAGATTCAGAATATGGTACTTCGGTGATTACAAATTCTTCAGTTTCATCTACTCCAACTCCAGAAAAGAAATCGCCTTTGATGTAAAAATATGCGTCTTCAATTTTTGTAAGATATAATGCTAAATTTACATTTGCTAAATCATTGTATATTTCTGTCCTTTTGTAGTATCCACCACCAAGTTCAATTTCAAAAGTTTTGTATATCGCTCTATACTTTATATTTCCATTGAATTGTATAAACCCATCTCCAATGAAAGTACTATCATCAGCAACTTCTCTTTGTTCAAACCCTAATGGCATCTGTAGGCCTAAAGTTGCTGAAAGTATATTTTCTTTAGAATTCAATAAGTAATATTCTAAACTTGGTCTAAGATACATAAGTCTAAACCTAGACCCGCTAAAATCATCAACTGTTGAAAGCTCATAAAGCGCATTGTCGAAGTTGTCATATTTGATTCTACCGCTTTCGTCTCTAAGGGTATCATTAAAAGTATAGCTATTATCTGTTGAGAAATAAGCTATATCAACACCTAATTTTCCAACCAAATTATCACTAAGCTTAAACTCTCCGTAATAATTGTTGTGAAATTCAACATAATCTATATTTACTACACCATCCACTATAAATGTAGAATCGGTACCATCATTATCAAATGTTATCGATCGCATTTTAGGGAATCCTGACTGGAGTACTTCATTACCGTCATAGTAACTACTAACGGCAGTGTAATTGAACCCAACCCCTATTTTATAATTAAAATCAGAATTTATTAAATCCTTCGCTTGAATATTTGGAGCAAACACTAAAATCAATAGTGTGTAATATATGTAACTGTATAATTTTCTTGACACTATATCGCATTTGATTTATTAAGCAATTTCAAACTTATGAAAAAAACGATTAATATTATATTTTCTTCACTTTATAAGAATTACTAATTATTTGAATACGCTATGGCTCAACTCTATAGCTTCTTTAAATAATTCAGGATTAAAAGAACCTTTAGAATTATCACTTATCTCGTTTATTACTGCCTCAGTAGCAATATTTCCAACTAAATCGTCTTCCGCCATTGGGCATCCACCAAAACCCCTTATAGCAGAGTCTATTCTGTTGCACCCTGCATTAATAGCCGATTGTATTTTCAATGAACTATCATTGGGGTTGCTATGTAAATGAAGACCTACTTCAACTTTAGGGTTGTCTTTTGATACAGTTTTATAAAGATTATTAATTGATTCCTTGTTTGATACTCCAATTGTATCTGCTAGAGAGATTATTCCTATTCCTTCACTTGACAATTTATCAGCCCATTCGGAGACTAATTCTGGATTCCAATGTTCTCCATAAGGATTGCCAAATGCCATAGAAATATATACGACTAAACTTTTGTTATTTTTAATAGTAATTTCTTGTATAGCTTTTAGTCTATCAAATGATTTATCAATAGAGGAGTTAATATTTCTTTTTAAAAACTCTTCAGAAATTGAGAAAGGAAATCCCAAATAATCTATTTCTTCAAACTTAGAGGCATCAGTCGCACCTCTTTCATTACCAATAATAGCTAAGAGTTTAGTATTCGTTTTAGAAAGATCAAGCTTAGTAACTACTTCTGCTGTGTCTTTTAATTGAGGAATTGCTTTAGGTGATACAAAGCTACCAAAGTCAATAGTGTCAAATCCTACTTGGAGTAATTTATTAATATATTCTATTTTGATCTCTGTAGGAATAAATTCATCTATTCCTTGCATAGCGTCTCTGGGACATTCAATTATTTTCATAATAATTTAAATTTTGGGTTTTTATTCTTAACTTTAATAATTCGAATACAAAAATATGTAAATTTTATGGATACCATAATTATCGTAATTGTAGCAATGTTTGCTAGTTTTATGACCTTTTTTTCTGGATTCGGACTTGGCACCTTACTTCTACCTGCTTTTGCATTAGTTTTCCCAATTCATATTGCTATAGCAATGACTGCAATCGTTCATCTATTAAATAATATTTTCAAATCAACTTTAATGAAAAGTCATATATACTGGAAGACTGCGATTGCTTTTGGTATTCCGGCTTTAATTGCAGCTGTAATAGGCGCAAATATATTGAATTATTTAGTAGAATTTAATTCTTCTATTAGTTACGATCTATTTAGCTTTGAATTTGAGACTACTGTTATAAAACTGGTTATTGCAACATTGATATTTGTTTTTGCATTATTTGATTTAGTTCCAAGATTGAAGGAATTAGAGTTTTCTGATAAAATGCTACCTTTTGGTGGATTTCTAAGTGGATTCTTTGGCGGACTTTCTGGACATCAAGGTGCTCTTAGAAGTACATTCTTAATAAAGGCTAATTTGAAAAAAGAAGTCTATATTGCAACAGGAATCATAATCTCACTAGTCGTGGATATTTCTAGACTGGTAGTATATGGTTTCGGTGAAATGATGAATGATATAATGGATAATTATAAATTGTTGGTTTTAGCAGTGTTGTCAGCATTTATTGGTGCAATATTAGGAAAAAAATATCTTACAAAAGTTACTATTAAATTCATTAGATTACTCATTGGTTTATTGCTAATACTAATCTCATTTGCACTAGCTCTTGGGATTATGTAATTGAAAATTATGGAGAAAAAAAAATGAAAAAGTTTTATAATCCTTCGGAAGAAGTTATTGAAAAAGCACATATTAAAGATTGGGATAAATTAAATCAATCAGCTGGAGAAAATCCTGAAAAGTTCTGGTCTTCTATGGCTAATGAACTACATTGGCACAAGAAATGGTATAATTATTTAGATGAGTCAAATGCTCCATTCTTCAAATTCTTTGTAGGAGGAGAAACAAACATAACCTACAATTGCTTAGATGTTCATTTGACTAATGCAAATAGAAATAAGGTAGCCTATATATGGGAATCGGAACAGGGTGAAACTAAATCTATTACTTACTTTGCACTTCATAGAGAGGTTAGCAAGTTCTCAAATGTGCTAAAGAGTTTTGGTGTTAAAAAAGGGGATAGAGTAACTATTTACATGGGAAGAGTACTAGAACAGGTTATAGCTATGCTTGCTTGTGCTAGAATTGGTGCCGTTCACTCAGTTGTATATGGGGGCTTTTCAACTGAAGCACTTCACGAAAGAATAGAAGACAGTAAATCAAAAGTCCTTATCACTTGTGATGGTTCTTACCAAAGGGGAAAGGTAGTAGAGTTAAAGAGAATTAGCAATGAAGCTGCAGATAAGTCAGGGTACATAGACACTATCATTTGTGTAAACAGAGTGGGTAATGATGTAGAAATGGTCTCTGGTAGAGACCATTGGTATCATGATCTTATGAATATGCCAATAGCATCTACCAAATGCGAAGCAGAAATAATAGATGCGGAGTCACCACTATTCTTATTATATACTTCTGGTACTACTGGTAAACCTAAAGCTATATTACACACTCATGGTGGTTATATGGTAGGTACATACACTTCACTTAAGTATGTTTTTGATATTCACGAGGAAGATAGGTATTGGTGTGCTGCTGACCCAGGTTGGATTACAGGTCACAGCTATATAGTATATGGCCCATTACTCAATGGAGTAACATCTATTATTTATGAAGGGGCACCTAATTTCCCTTACCCAGATAGATGGTGGTCTATAATTGAAAAATATGGCGTGAATATTTTATATACTTCACCTACAGCCATACGTGGATTAATGAGATTTGGTGATTCATGGCCTAAACGTCATGATATGAGCTCTCTAAGGTTACTTGGTTCAGTCGGCGAGCCAATAAATCCAGAGGCTTGGAAGTGGTATCATAATACCATTGGTAATGGCAAATGCCCAATTATGGATACATGGTGGCAGACAGAAACAGGTATTTTTATGATTACACCTATGCCATCAGTCCCTCTGAAACCTGGATCAGGTACTAGGCCATTTCCAGGAATTAAAATGGATATTGTTGATGAAGATGGGAATTCTGTAAAAGCGGGTGAGGAAGGTAATTTAGTAATTAAGAATCAATGGCCTTCTATGATGAGAACTATTTATGGTGATGATGAGAGGTATAAAGCTCAATATTGGTCAAAGTATCCTGGTATGTATTTGACAGGGGATAGTGCTAAAAGAGATGAAGACGGTTACTACTGGATAATAGGTAGGGTAGATGACGTTATAAAAGTTAGTGGATACAGATTAGGTACTGCCGAAATTGAATCTGCATTAGTAAGTCATCCTTCTGTTGCTGAAGCAGCTGCTATTGGTTTACCACATGAGATAAAAGGGAATGCTATTCATACTTATGTAATTCTTATAAATGGTTCACAACCTAGCGAGGAACTTAAGAAAGAATTGACACTTCACGTTGGTAGTGAGGTTGGGCCAATAGCAAAACCACAATCGGTTACTTTTGTTGATTCATTACCAAAGACAAGAAGTGGTAAAATAATGCGTAGAGTATTAAAGGCACAAGCATTAGGAGAAGACCCTGGGAACTTATCAACTTTAGCTGATTAAAAATAGTTTTCAAATGGTAGATATATTCATTTCAATATTCGTATTTTTGTAACTATGGAACATACAGAAAAAATATTAATACTCGACTTCGGTTCTCAATACACTCAACTTATAGCAAGGAAGGTGAGAGAAATAGGCGTTTATGCTGAAATTCATCCTTTCAACATAAAGAAAGAAAAATTAGAAGAAATAAATCCCAATGGAATTATACTATCAGGTGGACCATCAAGCGTCTATGCTGAAGGAGCTCCTCATCCTTTATTCAACGTATTTGAATTAGGCTTACCAGTTCTTGGTATTTGCTACGGATTGCAACTCATAGCGTTTACACAAAACGGCCAAGTTGATGCTGCAGCTAAACGTGAGTATGGGAAAGCAATTCTGAATGTAACACATGACAATCCACTGTTGGGAGGCATTGCTGACAATTCACAAGTTTGGATGAGTCATGGTGATTCACTCAGTAAAATGCCAGATGGATTCGAGTCTATTGCAAATACTGACAATGCACCTATTTGCGCAATTGCTAACTTAGAGAAAAACATTTATGGTGTTCAGTTCCACCCAGAAGTACACCACTCTCTGGAAGGTAAAAAAGTATTAGAAAATTTTGTACGAAATATATGTGGATGCAAAGAAGTTTGGAACGCGGAGTCATTCATTGATAGTGCCATTCAAGAGATTAAAGATAAAGTTGGCGACCAGAAAGTTATCTGTGGACTAAGTGGAGGAGTTGATTCTACTGTTGCTGCCGTGCTTATACACAAAGCAATTGGTGACCAACTGCATTGTATCCATATCGATTCCGGCTTGATGAGAATGAATGAGAGTCGCGAGATATATGATCTATTCAAAAAGCATTTTGACATATCGATTGAGCTAATAAATGCTCACGAGACCTTCCTTGGTGGCTTAGAAGGTGTGTCAGACCCAGAAAAGAAAAGAAAAGTAATAGGCAAGGCATTCATCGATTTATTTGAAGAAGCTTCAAAAGGAATTGACAATGCAAAATGGTTAGCACAAGGCACACTTTATCCAGATGTGATAGAATCTGTATCAATAAAAGGTCCTTCGGCTACAATCAAGAGTCATCATAATGTTGGTGGTCTCCCTGAAAAAATGGATTTGAAGTTGTTAGAGCCATTTCGTGAGCTATTCAAAGATGAAGTTCGCGAAGTTGGTAAAATGTTGGGAATACCAGAATGGTTTGTAAAAAGACATCCATTCCCAGGCCCAGGGCTTGGTATCAGAATACTTGGTGCTTTATCAGAAGAAAAGATTGAAATCTTGCAAAGAGCAGATGCAATCTATTTAGATGAAATTGAAAAAGCTGGCCTATATGACGAGATATGGCAAGCATTCGCTGTATTGTTACCAGTGAAAAGTGTAGGTGTAATGGGTGACGAGAGAACTTATGAGTTCACTTGTGTAGTCCGTGCTGTAACCAGTACTGATGGTATGACAGCAGAATGGTACCATATGCCTTATGATGTATTAGAGAGAATTTCTAATAGAATAATCAATGAGATTAAAGGCATCAACAGAGTTGTTTACGATATTACAAGTAAGCCACCTGGCACTATTGAATGGGAGTAGTTATTTATAATTAACTAATTTAAATTAGATAAAATGAAAAAAATAATCTTTCTAACCATATCAACATTTCTTATCTTAACTGCATGTAGTGAAAACTGTATAAATGGAGATAATAATTACGTCACGATCGAAAAAAATCTAAGTAATTTCGAAAATATTGAAAATCCATATCCT
>JBDQHL010000048.1:0-11580 GCA_040264895.1 Bacteroidota bacterium | reverse complement strand
TTCTACTTCAGTTGTTTTATTATCCGATGCTTTATTTCCATATTGATCACTTGCCTCCAAAACGACTTCAACAGGCATATCCAATAGTGGTTGCGGATCTTCAAGAACATTCCAATCATATCCATTAGAGCCAATTTGTTCCTTATTGACTAATCTTAGTATATTATCATCTTGCTTTATTGTCAAATTATAATCGATTTGACTTTCTGAATCAGATGAACTTACATCTGGCATTATATTAACTATTGGCGGATTAGATACCTTTACTATATCCTTAAGAAATACAGGTTTTAGTATATCATAATCATCAGATTCAATTTCTGCTCTTTGGTTTTCCACTAATCCATCTGGTGTATCAGGATTACCTGGAATAGCTGGTAAATTTCTCGATTTTGTTTTTATTTTTGAAGAAGAAATACCCCAGTTACCTACTAAGTAGTCTTTAACTGAATTTGCTCTTTCTTCTGACAATGCTATATTCTGCTTCTCAATTCCAGTGTTATTGTTTGTCCCAATTACAGTTATTTCTGCATTAGGATTATTTTTCATTCTTTTACCAACTATATTTAATAGTTCACCATGAATATCAAGTGTATTCCACTCTAAACTATCCTCATTAAAATTATAAGTCATATCACTATAATTCCAAACCTTATCATCAGTTTCTTTTGGGTATCTCAATTTTTGACTTGTATTGTTTAGCCCACCATTTCCTTTTGTAAAGAAAATATATGGTAATAAAGGAAACCCTTCCTCCATCTCTAATTCTTCAATAACAATCTGTTTTACATCTTCTATATCGCCTGTTAGGTTGGCTTTCAACACTATTTCTTTTGGTATTGTCTTTTCGTATTTTTCGTTAACAGTTTTAGTAATAAAAATTCTATCCTCAGTTTCATCTTTATTTTCAACAATATCTGAAGATATCATTTCAACTTTTGGCTCTGTTATATTTGGATTTGCTACTATTAAGGTATCTCTTTTATATAATGTATCAATTATGACTGGTTTTTCTTTTCTTGGTATACTATAATATTTGAATGCTACACCAAACCTCATGTGATTAGGTTTCCAATCGTCTATATTGATATTATTTAAAGCTAAATAATACTTTAATTCAGGGATTATGTATAGTTTTTTTTCTATGGGAAATTCAAAACCCACACCAAGAGCTAGAAAAGAGTTAAAACCATTAATTTCTGGTATTTCATCTCCGCTAGTAACATTTCTTTTGAATCCGTCTGTGTCTTTGAATACTACATAATCAGGAGAAGTAATTACAGAATTTTGGTTGAACGAGGATGCTATAGGAATACCAAATTTGAAACCTAAGTGTAAATTAAGATCATAAATGGGTGAATATCTGTATGTTGGTTCTAAAGATATGATACTAAGTGCTGTTATCAAATTATGCGTAATATTCACATTTTCAATATCAGTGTTTTGCGGGTTTGTCTGGTCAATTAAGTTAGGATTAACTACATTTCCATTGTTCAAATCTGCTACATTGAATTCTGCATCGAGCATATCGAATGATAACCTGATATCAAATCCAGAGTGTTCTAAAATATTATTAGTTTGAAAATCTGATAGTAGTCCAATAGAAAGCCCAACACCCGTTGCACTTTCAAACTCACTACAACAATTAGGAATACCTGGCAACGACACAAAAGAGGCACTGTGAATATTATAATTCAACCCCGTAAAGAACCCGTAGCTGTTATAATTCCTTCTGTCCTCTACTTGAGAAAATACATTCCCAAAACTAATCAATAAGATAAGTATTATTATTTTTTTCATATTATTTAACTATTACAATTTTCTCTATTTTTAACCTTGCTGGTGTCTCAATCAAAATATAATACACACCACTTGAAAAATCACTCGTATCATACTCCAATGATATTTTATTATTATCATTGCTATCTCTATAGAACTCAGTTATTAATCTTTTCTTTCCTGTCATATCCATAATACTAATCTTATGTTTTCCCGATTCAATGAAAGTTGCGTTTATAGATAGCTTTCCATTAATCGGCTGTATATCATAAGATAATTCCTGCCTATACTCCAATAATCTATCTCCACCTTCTTCACAAACTTTTAGGTTAAACAAAGCACCGTTGGGTATGATTTGGGATATGCCTGATGAATCTTGTAACTCAATAGAGTTACTGATAAATATTAAATTTTCTTTCTGATTGCCCAGTAGAGTAGCTCCAACTAATTCAGTTAGTAGCACCTCATCTTCTGAAACACTAACTGGTGAATCCATATCTATTTCAATACTAGATAGAGCGGGGTCTGTTGTCATTGAATTCAATGAACCATTTGTTAAGGACAATGGGAAGAAAACAGTTTTGTTAAAACTCATATTCAGCTTTTCTATTTGAACTTCAACTGTTTTACCTTGTTCATTTGCGATATTTGAGATTCTACCGTAAATAGGGATTTTAAAATCATCGATATTGGGATCAACTTCTAACATATCTTTTGCATAAACATATAACGTATCACCTTCAGTACCACTCGCAAGTAAATTAAAAGGTACAAAATATGTACAGCCATTTTCTAATGTAACCTTTAAGTCAAATATTGCACCATAGTCCCTAACAATAGTTGGTGAAAAATTAATATTGAAACTTTCATTATCATTAGAATTTGAATTAAGCGTTATAAAATAAGGTGAACCAAATTCAAATTCGACTCTATTTGGATCTAAATTTATATCATTAGCTTCAATTGTTATATCTTGATTAGCTGCAAAAGGTGCGCTGTTATCTATTGCAATATTTACAGCTCTAGTTTCAGACCCACCAACAAAGACTTTTCCAAAATCAGTAGGGTCATTTGAGACAACTATTCCTGATTTAATATCAGCGGTTATAAACTTAGTAATATCTTGATTTTGACCATTAGCAGTAAAAAATGCAGTCAATAATGCTCTATAATCGCCAAAAGGTAGACCATTTGCTATTATATTAAAAGTCTCGAAATGAGAATTAGTTCCATTAAATTTATTTATTACTTGTCCTATTATTTCAAATGCCAATGTGTCATTTCCACTTTTAATCATGACACTGTCAAGCGTTAATGAAGCATCCCCAGTATTTTGGAATTCTACTTGTAGGTTTTCATCTAGACAAGGGCTTTTCACTCCTAAGTCTAAATTAGTAGGAATTACTAATTCAGCTTCAACTCCATTAGCCAATACTTGTATCGGTATTGTGTTATTACACTCTGCAAAGTTTGCAACAATATCTTCGCTGTATGGTCCCAGGTCATTTAAACCTAAATCAATATCTACATCAAAGTCTTGTGTGCCTCCTGGTTGAATAGTGACTGGAAAACCACCATTCTGAGTTATTGTTAGTTTAGAGCCTGCAGGAGTAGTGAAGCCAGTAAGCGTTCTAGGGAGTTTACCTTGATTGTTAAGTGTCAATTGTTTAGGTGCAAAGTCAACACCTACAGGAACGTCACCCAAATCAAATGGATTACCTGGAGACATATTTACTTGAAATGTATCTACTTCAGCAATTAAAATAATCTCAAATACTTCGTTACCTGATTCATCAAAACCGAAAGTTAATTTTGCTGTTTTGACTCCAGAATCAGTCGGATTATCAGGAGGAATAAACCCTATTCTAAATGAATTAGAACCGCCAGAATTTATTGATAAAGGAACATTTGCAATTTTGAAATAGCCCGTAGGAATCTCTTCTATTATATTATAATCATTTTTTAAATTTATTAATTCAGCATATTTATTTTTAATAAATACGTCTTGACTATCTGTCTCACATTCATAAAGCACACCAAAATCTAAAGTATCAGGGAATTCAATATTAGCAAGCGATGATGTACCAACTAAATTCAAAGTTTGTTCCGTTTCACAACTACCTTGTGTATCACTAAATAATGATGAAATAATAGTAAAGTCGTTGTAATTACCTTCTGCTACTGGTGCAAAAGTATATGTAAGTTCAAGCTTTGCTGTAGGATCAACTGAAATTGGTTGCAATAAAAAAGGTAGTGCTTGATCTGCACCTGAATAGCTAAACGGAGCTATCGCTATTGGTGGAGTATCAATTAATGCTGGTTTATCACCAATATTTGTTATTGTAACAACTAAATCTTTTGTTTGATTTGGATTCACGTTACCAAAATTCAAAACATCCCCTGGAGCATCGAAGGCAAGTTCAGCTTTAGCAACAGTTACTTTTAAAACCAGTGTATCTATGCCATCAGGGCATTGATCAGAATTGAGAATTAACTTAGCATATACACCATTTGGATATGCCATATTCGATAAATCTTGAAAGTTTACATCAAACAATGATGATTGAGTTTCAGGAAGTACACCAATAGAATTTGGAGAAACATCAAAAGAGCTTGAAATTCCACTACCTTCATCAACAATTGTTAAGTCAAGATTAGTTAAGTCAAATGCAGATTCATTTCTAATATTAAATTTTGCATTAGCTAATTCACCTTTACAAATCACTCCCAAATCCAAAGTGTCAATTATTTGAGTTGATTGTTCATTCAAGAAGGTAACATCTACATCTTGGAGATTGATGTTTATTGCAATAGCAACAGTATCGTTGAAAGATAATCCATCATGAAATATATATAAGGTATCAGTAATTATTCCGCTTTGGCCATCAAGTTTGGTGTAATTAATATTAATATAACTAAGACTGTCTGGTCCATTTGGAATAACTCGTTTTGCAGGTACATAAGGAGTGAAATCTATTCCCCTATCGCCAAATACTAATTCCCAAGTATCAAGAAACAAATAATCACCGCCAATGGATTGTATTTGTATAGAGTCAATCAACGTAGCTCCCGAGCAATTAACAACATCAAAAGCAGTATCTGTAGGAAAATAAATATCTGGCTCACCAAATCGAAGTATATTTGTAGCTGCTTGAGAAAGTACTTTTTCTGGCTCATAAGTATAATCATCAACTGATTGTGTTTCTGTTTGAACTACAGATATATAATACTCATCTTCATGGAACTCATCGAAATCAAGATTTACACCCCAGCTAACGCTGCCTGGACTGAATGGATTCCTAAAAAGCTGCCAATCAGAAACATAATCTTTGATATATATTGAAATCTCATTACCCGGTTCATGCGTACCAGTTAATCGGTGTCTTGGTCTAATAATATTCGAACTATCAGTACTTATACCTCTATATTCTGAGGCGTCAACAGGCGCTGAACTTATTGGTGTAAAAGCTTGATAACCATCAAACCTCACCCTACCAGCACCTCCATCTCTTCCATCACGAGAGCCGCCACTTACAGATAGCGTTGAGTTATCAATTCCATTCTTTGACATTATTACTGCTGCACCACCAGAACCTGGTCCTCCGTCAGAGCCATCAGCTCCATTCCTACCATTATCGCCATTTGCTTCAATTGAAACACCGTCTATCTCACGGGCAAAAAGGAGCAGAGCACCACCCCCACCACCGCCTTCACCACTTGTTTCAATAGGATCAAAAAATGAAGCTTCAGGGTTTCCACCAGAGCCACCAGAACCACCTGACAATGGAACTGTCATAGGATTCCCATTGATTTTACCACCAGTAGTACCACCACTTACATTATCTCCTCCTCCGCTTGTAGCATAACCACCAGCACCACCTTGAGTATCATTTCTATAGCCAGAACCACCTCCATAACCACCTTGATTATCGGCATTGGAGCCGCTCAAACTTTGAACACCTACAGTTCCAAAGGGGTGACCAGTACCACCATAGGATGCTTCCCATCCACCAACTGGTTCTGGATCAAATGATGAAATTCCATTAAAACTAAAACCATCTATTCCAGTTGATTGTCCAAAATTTTGATAAGTCCCAGTTCCTTCAAGTACTCTATTTGTTCCACCTTTTCCTCCACTTGTAAAACCATCCCCGCCATTCGTTCCTGTCCTGCTCCTATCTGGTCTATCTTGAAAACTACCCCCACCGCCGCCACCACCCGGGCCGCCATCTTTGTCTGTAGATGATACTGAGATTACTGAGTTGGTACCCTTTATCGGGCCTTTGCTAAGAATTATAGCAGGGAAATATCCCTGATTACCATTTGATAAATCGGCATCAGGATCGTTTGTTGTTATTGTGTAGGTTGTATTTTCCTTTAAAATAAGTGAATCTACTATAATTGCTCCTCTTGCTGAGCGGACTCCTAAGTTTCCCTCACCAAATACTGTTTCGTTTATTCCTGTTATTTCACCATTGTTACCCAATGTTTGCGGCTGTACAATGCTAAATATAAAATCTCGAGGAGCAGGAACAGTTGTTCCTTCTACACTGAATTCTACTTGCCACGCTGGGTCAGGAGTAATTTGAGTTGGATTAGCTGTTTGTTTTACAAAAATATGAGTTGAAACTAAACGACCCTCCCAAGAGACAACAGTTGGTCCAAACTCAACCAAATCATCATTCTTAGTTACATTGAAGTCAACTTCATCATTTACCCCAGGTAAGTAGAATCCGTCATCACCGAAATAACCCTTTTGGTCATGAGGTGCTACTAGCTCCACATAGATTGCCATATCTGGTGCACCGATATCAGGAATCATGTAATGATTCTGAGCAAATAATGAATATGAGCTTATAAAAAATAAGTATAGTATAATTTTTTTCATAATAAGTAAAGTTAATTACTGATAGTATTGTTAGATATACTAATATAACTAAAAATGCTAGAGTTGAAAAAATAAAAAATGCCTCCTACAAGACTATTGTTGTATTAGGCATACTATTTGCTTACACTCTACTATGAGATTAAACTTAGCTATAGAAAATTTTGTCAACTACCTACAAGTAGAAAAGGGATATTCTAACAACACGATTGATACGTATATAACTGCACTGAATCAGTTCGATGAATTCCTAACTGAGGCATTTGAAGCAGATATTGATGTTACCATACTTGATTCTGATGATATCACACCTTACTTAGGTTACTTGCATGACAGGGGACTCAAAAAATCATCTCTAAGACTTAAACTTGCCGCGGTCAAGTCTTTATTCAAATACCTATTCAAAAAGGAACTAATTGATAGAAACCCTGCGGCAGCAGTAATTTCACCGAAAACAGAAAAGAAATTACCCAATTATCTCCAAGTTAAAGAAGTAGATAGACTGTTAGATTTTTTCGACTCTACTACTTTCGAAGGAATTAGGGATAAAGCATTAGTTGATGTAATATATAGCTGTGGACTAAGGATAAGCGAGGTTTTAGAGATAAAGATAAACCAAATTGATAAGCAAGAACGCTTAATCAAAGTAATTGGTAAAGGTAAGAAAGAAAGATATGTTCCAATTGGTAGCAAAACATTAGAAACACTACGTGAGTATGAATCAATACGAAGAACTATAAACACAAGCACCAAATATTTGTTCATAAAGCCTAATGGCAACAAATTAGATAGATTTACTGCATACAGACAGGTTCATAATGCAATGAAATCTATATCGGATATTTCGCAAAAAAGCCCTCACACATTGAGACATAGCTTCGCCACTCATCTGCTTGATAACGGTGCAGATATTCGCTCAGTTAGCGAAATGTTGGGGCACAGCTCACTTTCTACAACTCAGGTTTATACTCATCTTTCCATAGAAAGATTGAAAGATGCTTACAAAAAAGCACACCCAAAGGCATAAGCTCATCTATTTTTATTAAATTTGACTTTTAAAAACAGAACAAAAGTCTATAAACATGGCAAAAATTAAATTTTCTGTAGTTGGTACAGGTCACTTAGGCTCAATCCATCTAAAACTATTAAAACAAAATGAGAACGCTGAAGTAATGGGTATATTCGACCCTAATACTGAGAAGGCAAACGAATTAGCGAATGAACACGATATTAATGCTTACGGAACTTTAGAAGAAGCAATAAGTAATAGCGATGCACTAATAATTGCTGCCCCTACAATTCATCATTATGAAATAGCTGATAAGTGTATAGAAGCTGGTAAGCATATATTCATAGAAAAACCAATAACACATACTCACTCAGAGGGTGTTAAGCTATGTGAAAAATCTCACAATAATAATGTTAAGCTACAAGTTGGTCATGTAGAAAGATTTAACCCTGCACTCGCTGCACTTAGCACTTATGAGCTAAACCCTATGTTTATTGAAGCACACAGATTAGCTCAGTTCAAAACTCGTGCTACTGACGTCTCTGTAATTCATGATTTGATGATTCATGACATTGACATTGTACTACATTTGATTGGTTCATCTGTATCTGCAATAGATGCAAATGGGGTATCGGTAATCACGGATACTGCTGATATATGTAACGCCAGACTAACTTTTGAAAATGGTGCAGTAGCAAACTTAACAGCATCTAGAATATCTGCAAGACCAATGAGAAAAATGAGATTCTTCCAGAAGGACAATTATATTTCTTGTGATTTTGGTAAGCCAGAAGTTGAAGTTTTTGAAATAATAGATGGTGAGTTACCTAAGACAGAAAACGTTGTACCAGCAACAATGCTTGGTAGTATAGAAGCGGGTCAAAAGAATAGAAATATATATTTCAAAAAGCCAGCAATACCTGAGATTAATGCAATAATGGAAGAACACAACTCATTCATAAATGCAATTGAAAATAATGAAGATGTGTCAGTCACAGGAAAGGAAGCTACTGAAGCGCTTAGAATAGCTGAGAAGATTAGTGAAATTATAGCTAAATAGATTTCAACTCTTTGATGATAGATATTAATAAAAAAAGCTCCATAAGGGGCTTTTTTTGTAGATTGTGTATGATATAATAACTTTTAAAACGAAAAAAGCCCTTAAGCAAAAATACTTAAGGGCTTTAATGCGGAGGATGAGGGACTCGAACCCCCATAGGCTTGCGCCCGGCAGTTTTCAAGACTGCTGCAATACCAATTATGCGAATCCTCCATTGGTGCCGATTTTGAGTCACAAATATCTGAAGTTTATTTGAGAAAACAAAACTTTTCACCCTTTTTTATGGATAAATTTAAAAAAATAATCTCTATACTCTTGAAGGCAATTGCGGCCTTTTTCATAGTCTCTATCCTAAGTGTATTGTTGTTGAGATTTATACCAGCTTTCATTACTCCTTATCAAGCATATAACTTCGTTATGGGTGATGGATTAGAAAAAGATTGGGTAGGATATGACGATATTTCTCCCCAATTTTACAGAGCTGTTATTGCTTCCGAAGATTCCAGGTTTTACGAGCATTTCGGAGTAGATTGGGAAGCAGTAGAGGAAGCAAGAAAACACAACGAGAGATATCCGAAGAAAAGACGCCGTGGTGCTAGCACAATAACAATGCAAACAGCAAAAAATACGTTCCTCTGGCATGGCAGGACTTATATCCGAAAAGCAATGGAAGTATATTTCAGCTATTTAATGGAAGTACTCTGGAGTAAGCAGAGAATACTAAATGTGTATTCTAATGTGGTTGAATTTGGCGAGGGGTTATATGGCGTTGAAGCAGCATCGCAAAAGTATTTTAATAAATCTGCAAGTAAACTTACTAAAAGGCAAGCAGCACTTTTGGCAGCAGTTCTCCCCAACCCAATTCGCTGGAATCCAGCAAAGCCTACAAACTACATCAACCGCCGAGCCAACACAATAATGGCAAGAATGAAATCTGTGAAATTACAGGATTAGAATTCTATTTTATAACGGTAAATGTTTTTGCTATTACCTGTCTATCAGATTTGAAGACTAGATAATATAGTCCACTACTTAGTTGTGATATGTCGATTCGCTTCTTATTAGCTGCGAACATTAACCTACCTTTAGTATTAAGGATTTCAATACTGTCAAATCTTAATTCCGTTTCTATGTTTATATAATCATCTGTTGGGTTGGGATAAATTTGTATCTCATCTGTGTCGGTTACCTCTACTGATGTGGTTACTTGGGTTTGCACTATTTTACCACGCAGGTGTTTCCAGAATGAAGCCGTTGGGCTGTATTCCAAGACTCTTTCTCTCACCATATACCAGACGTCACCGACATAATGAAACTCGTCAGTTATATTGCCAATAGTGATTGGCTCGTCATTTACTTTTTCAAATGGACCATATTCATGAGTGGTTCGGAATACATCATAATAATGAACCTTATCTTCAGGAACCGACCAGCTGAGCTGTACAGTATAATCGTTTATTTTGTTGGCTTCTAAGTTTGCTACCTTACCTTCGTCATTAAGTGGATACATAGTTAAAGTGGGGTCACCAAGCATAGCCATGTGAACACCATTTCTATATGGGTCATTTGGGATTGGGGGTACATCCAATTTTGGGAAGCCATTTGTATTGTCTGGGAAGTAGGAGACTGGGAAATATGTCTTATTGTTCATAGACAATCGTGTGCTGTAACCTATAGGGTAACCAACGGAAAGGTGGTGGAAGAACCAATGCGGATGACCTACCC
Source organism: Bacteroidota bacterium (assembly GCA_040264895.1). Classification (GTDB taxonomy): domain Bacteria; phylum Bacteroidota; class Ignavibacteria; order Kapaibacteriales; family UBA2268; genus PGYR01. Next base: position 1,122 of record JBDQHL010000048.1, on the reverse strand, counting down.
AAGCTACATTGAGTATAGATGGCTCTGATGCTAAGGAAGCACGAAGAAAGTTGTTTGGACTATCCCAATCACCAATGTAATCGCCATAGAGCATAGTGAATACGGTATTTACTTGCCTATTGGCAAAGTCATCGCTTGTCCCTACACCTGATAATGAGTCGAAAGGTTCACCAACACCACAAGCGTACGAGGCAAGATAGCTCTCATTATCTAATGTAGTAAAATAGTCAGCTTCATCTATACTGTCTGGACCAAACATTGCATTGAAGTTCCTCCAACCAGAGGTTGCAGGTGCATCTAGATTTTTCCATGCTTGTAAGTTGTCATCTATTAATCCTCGCCTTCTTATTGGTATTTGCCCTGTTCTATACTTATGATTCTTTTTCAAGTAGCGGCGGAGTAAATCTACTTCTGTTTCTTCAAATGAAGGTAAATCGGATAAGTCAAGACTGCCTATCATTCTCACTATATCATCCGAAAATTCATTTAAATTAAAATAAAGAAAATTACTCTTATAATTATTTCTTTCAAAGTTTGATGAATTTGAATTTTCAATTACTCTATTATTACTAATAAAGTTATTATTTAGCCCTAATAATCCATCTGACGGCCATGCTCCTAAATGGTCTGGTTTATTATCAGGAGCAAATTTACCTGAGTAAAACTTTGGAGTCTTTCCAATTGTAAAAATTGCTTCAGTATTTAAATTTGGGTTGTTTCTTAAATGATTCTTTATACCGCCTATATATAATTTTAAAACATCTTCAATCCTTATAAAAGGGAATTGTTCGTATTCAACTATTCTATCTACTTCTCTAATCCTTACGCCCCATCCTTCGGTTAGTAAATCATTTCTTAATTGATCAAGTTCATTCTGCAACTCATCCGTTAAGGTCCTATCAACAAGAATCAATATAGTTCTTCTGTCAGTGTAAGGTTCCAATTCATAACCAACTGCAGAGTATGTATTAGATTTTGAATATCTACCTATTGATAAATTATTATAAACACTATCGTAATATCTAGAACTTCCCACATTAGTAAAATTAAATTCATATAGTTTACTTTTCTCAATAGAGTTAAAATAATTTGAATCGAGGCTAATTTCTTCAAATTTATTTG
>JBDQHL010000047.1:0-11660 GCA_040264895.1 Bacteroidota bacterium | reverse complement strand
TAAAAAGAGTTAGATGTAACGACAAGTATATTTTAGTAAACAAAACTAATAAAAAATGCTATGTGATAAAAGCTAGAGTTGAAGAATTAGCCTGTTGCAATAAGGATAGTATTATTGGTCCCATGAACAATAATCAAATTGATGAATATATAAAAACAATGGGCATTGAAAATTTGAATGAAGAGAATTTTAAATATAATTGGAAAAAAAAGAAGCCAGATTATATAGATACACTTGTTGCGGAAGAATAAAGATGTTATAACTAGGAGAATTAAATTTAAAACTTATGAAATTAGGTGTTCCTGAAGAAGATTATTATTTACATGGTTTGTATGGCTCAACATCAGATAATAATAAACTAGCAATGATTGTGAAAAAAGTTGAATATTCAGTGGAATATGAAATATATTATAAAGGGAAAGGTCAAAAAGATGTTATACAGGTTTTTACTGATTTCGACTTAACTTCTGATTACTTTATTAAAAGATTGAATAAATCAAGAAGGCATTAATTGAAAACCTTCCTACAAGCCCCAGCGGGGCTCAACATCTGTAGAAACTAAATCTGCGATAATGACCAAATGCCCCATAGAGGTATGACAAATGCTTTTATGCTACGGCTACTGCTACGCGATTAATTGTTGTGTTGTTACCTTAGAGTTATCCGTTGGTTAAAACCAACGACAATATTCAGTTGATAATCAAAACTTGACATTAGTTCGGTGAATATATAAATATAAAAAAAGCCAGTCGGAAAATTATCCAACTGGCTTTTCTAATTCTAATTAGCTTGTTGTTCTTATAACATTGGAGCGATTACCAATGCAACAACAGACATAAGTTTAATCAAGATATTGATCGAAGGACCAGAAGTATCTTTGAATGGGTCACCAACTGTATCGCCAGTTACTGCCGCTTTGTGAGCTTCAGAACCTTTGGCAAGTTTAACGCCATCTACTTCAAAACCTTCCTCAATCATCTTCTTAGCGTTATCCCAAGCACCACCAGCGTTAGACTGGAAGATTGCCATAAGTACACCAGAAACAGTAACACCTGCAAGCAAACCACCCAATGTAGGTGCTTTGAATACAAAGCCAACTACTACTGGAGTAACTACTGCTAACAAGCCAGGAATAACCATCTCTTTGATTGATGCCTTAGTTGAGATTTCAACACACTTAGCATACTCAGCTGCGCCTTCTGCTTTGTCATAAGTAGCTTTTTCTTCTGCAGACCAATTACTTGGGTCAGCACCTTTAGTTCTCATAACTCCAAGAGCTGCTTTTAGTGCAGGAATATCTCTAAATTGTCTTCTTACTTCTTGTATCATTGACATAGCCGCTCTACCAACTGCATCCATAGCAAGTGCAGAGAATACGAATGGAAGCATAGCCCCAACGAATAGTCCAGCCATTACTTGTGGGTTAGCAATATCAATTGAGCTAATACCAGCAGTCTGCATAAATGCAGCAAATAGTGCCAATGCAGTCAATGCAGCAGATGCAATTGCAAAACCTTTACCGATTGCAGCAGTTGTGTTACCAACAGCGTCTAATTTGTCAGTTCTTTCTCTTACTTCTGGAGGAAGTTGAGCCATCTCAGCAATACCACCAGCGTTATCAGATATAGGGCCATAAGCATCAACAGCTAACTGAATACCAGTAGTTGAAAGCATACCCACAGCAGCGATTGCTATACCATATAGTCCAGCAAATTCGAATGAAAGTAAGATAGCTGCAGCTATTAATAAGATTGGGATAGCTGTTGACATCATACCAACACCCAAACCAGCAATAATATTAGTTGCAGAACCAGTTACAGATTGTTTTACAATATTGACTACTGGAGTTTTACCAGTACCTGTGTAATATTCAGTTATTTTACCCACTCCAAGTCCTACAGCAAGACCAACTATTGTAGCCCAAAACACTCCCATAGAAGTGAATACGGTTCCGCCATAAGTCCACTCAGCTGGTAGAAGACCAGTGATTAAGAAGTAAGATACTATTAACATACCACCAGCAGCTCCAAACTCACCAATGTTAAGTGCAGTTTGTGGGTCGCCACCTTCTTTTACTTTCACAAAGAATGTTCCAAGTATTGAAACAATTATTCCAGCCGCAGCAAGGAATAATGGTAATATGATTGCACTCAAGTTACCAAAAGTAGTCTCTTGGAATGCAGGCAATCCGAAGAATGCAGCACCCAATACCATAGTACCGATTATTGAACCTACATAAGATTCGAATAAGTCAGCACCCATACCCGCTACGTCACCTACGTTGTCACCAACGTTATCAGCAATAGTTGCTGGGTTCAATGGGTGATCTTCAGGAATACCTGCTTCTACTTTACCTACTAAGTCAGCTCCTACGTCAGCAGCTTTAGTATAGATACCACCACCAACTCTGGCGAATAGAGCAATAGAAGAAGCACCAAATGAGAATCCAGTTATTACTGAGATTACAGTGTTTACATTACCTACAGTGTCTACACCGTAGATAGTTGAGAAAACGATGAATAGTCCACCTAATCCTAATACACCAAGACCAACAACACCCATACCCATAACAGAGCCACCAGTGAATGCCACTGCTAATGCTTTGTTTAGGCCTGAGATAGCAGCGTTAGTTGTTCTTACGTTAGCTGCTGTTGCTACTCGCATACCGATGAATCCAGCTAATGCCGAACACAGAGCACCAACAATAAATGATACTGCTACGAGTGGTGAAGAGTTTTCTGCAGATGCGCCTTTCCATACTAATAGAATAGCTACAGCTACAACAAAAATACTAAGTACTTTGTACTCAGCTTTCAAGAATGCCATAGCACCCTCTTGAATAAACTTAGCGATGTTTTTCATTTTATCGCTACCTGGGTCTTGTTTATTTACCCAAGCTGATTTGACGAATGTAAATAGCAATGCTATTACACCAGCCACAGGAATCAGATAGATTAAAGAATTCATAATATATAAATGTTATTTATTGAACAATAATTATTAAATTTTTGCATTCAAAATTTAAAAATTACGCAAATTATTTGCATAATAAAAGTGTTAATCTCTTTGTAGAATATAAGTTTATGCACAAAAAAAAGTCCAATGATTTTTTACATTGGACTCAAATTTCAAACTATTTTCTTATTCGTCTAAATCTTTTGCATATTCTGTGGCTTCTTCCACAGTATCACAAAATACAAACTGGCTACCAATTTGTGATATGTCCATTATCATTTTTACCATCTCTTGTACCCCAACTAATATTACTGGTACTCCGTGCTCGTGAAGTTGGCGGTATGCTAATAGTATTCCGCCCAGTCCAGCAGAGTCTATAGATTGAACTGTCGATATGTCCAATATCAATGCATCGAGAGAAGGTTGGCAAAGAATTAGTAGTTCAGCTTTGAAGTCAGCTGAAATTCTACTGTTCAAAGCTTCGTTTTTTAGAGTGAATATCACTATATTGTCATTATTCTCAATTGCGTATTTCATAACTTTCCTTTTATTTAATGTCAGCTAATCACAATTTAAAAAAAATATTAATAATAAGACTATCTTCTATAGGTGATGTTGTTTTATCTTCTCATTTACCAAGAATGATAAATAATAAATTTGCTGACAGTGGTGGGGCAGAGGTGCATTTTATAACAAGCAGTCACATAGCTCCATTATTTACTAACAATCCTCATATTTCAAAAGTCATTAGATATAGAGCTGATGTAAAAGATGATATAAAATTAGAAATACTTAATGAAGAGTATGATGTAATCATAGATTTACAAAAAAATAAGATAAGTTCATACTTACATTCAGACTTTAAAGGCGATTTGAGATTAGTCGATAAGCATCGCAGTGAAAAGCTGAAGATGGTTTATCTCAAGAAATTCCCAAGCGAAGTAATACATGTTGCAGAAAGATATCTTAATACTTGCCGAGATTTGATAAAAGATGATGGTAAGGGATTAGACTTATACATACCTAAGAAAAAAGTAAGTGAAAGCATTACCGTAGGTATAGCACCAGAGGCATATCATAATACTAAGAAATGGCCCAAAGAAAGATATGCAGAATTGATTCAAAAGCTAACTTCTGATGGACATAGAGTTTTTATTTTTGGTTTAAATAACTCGAATTTGAGTCAAGGAAATCAATATGTAACTAACTACTCAGGTAGTTTATCATTGATAGAAACTACTAAAAAAATAAATGAATGCAATTACTTTATATCTAATGATACAGGTCTTATGCACATAGCATCTGCTTGTCAAGTACCAATTGTACTAATATTTGGCTCTAGTGTTAAGGAGTTAGGTTTTACACCTTATAGAGTTGACTATAAGCTGGTAGAATATGATATTTGGTGCCGACCATGCTCTCATATAGGACGTAGCTTTTGTCCATTAGGTCACTTTAAGTGTATGAATAATATTACGGTTGATGAAGTGTATAAAATTTTTAAAAAACTGAGTAATAGATGAATTGTCTAATTTTTGCATTAATGTTGATTGGCTATAGCTATGGAGCAATAGGTCAAGAATTCGAGGGTAGAATAGAGCTATATGGAGATCAATATATTGAATCAGAAGCGATTACTATAAATGAAAATGAAAACTTCATTACTTTTCAATCTAATATAGATTACGAGCTTATTGATTTACAAGACACCAAAATAAGATCTATTCAAAGGAAAGATGGTAACTACTTCCTAACTGGATTATTGGTTGGTGCAGCTGCGGGACCTCTATCTTATGATTATGTAAGGGGATATGACAATTTTACTTCTGAAAGCTTTATGATAACTAACCTCATTGGTATTACCATCGGAACGACATTAGGCCTTTTAACAAATAGATACACTCAAGTATATGGTGATCTGGATACTCGATTAGCGGTTCTTGATAAAATTGAAGTTATGCCTGGCACATTTCAATTCAAGGTTAATCTATTATCCTATAAATTGGAATTAGATTAAGGAGCTATATATGAATAGAATCAATAATTTACTGATAGTTTTTATTATTTGTTTAGTTTCTTGAACAAATATTTGGAGTAAGGTTTATCAAGGTGAAATTACCTTAAAATCTAATGAAATTATAGAAGTAGAGATGTTAGTAATTAAAGACGATTTGGTTAAGTATAGAACATATTCTGATACAACTGCAAAAGAAGTCGGTATAAATTCTATTAGATTGATTAATGTAGATGATGGTGATTATGCTTTTGAAGGAATGATGCTAGGACTTAGTTTTGGAGTAGGCTATACTTTTCTAGCTAAAAGCAACAATGACTTAATTCTTGGGAGCTGGATAACAACCTATATTATAACAAGTGGTTTAGGTATGATTATCGGTATATTTTTTGATAAATCGAAGACTATTAGATTTAGTGATAGCAATGAATTTTCGCTACTTAGTGATGTGAAGTTAATGCTAGAGTTAGGAGCACCAAATATTAGAATATTAAGTTATAGTTACAGATTTTAAGAAAAAAAGCGATAACATCTCTGCTATCGCTTTTTTTAATGTATTATACTATTGACTAAGTGATTAGTCTTCTATTTTCTCGTGAGTTTCGTAATCAACTTCGTTTATTATTGCGAAGTCAAGTACAAAGTCTAATACTTTCTTAGAAAGAATTTTAGTCAAGAAGTTAGGATTTTGAGCAAGGATTTGTTTCATTTGCTCAGGGTCTTGCCCATATCTCTTAGCCTCTTTTTCGACTATTGGGTCTATGTCATAGTCTTCTAACTCAATCCCTTCATTTTCGATGATCTGATTACGAGCTAATTCCCACTTAACTGATCTTTCAGCATTTGGTTTTAACTCCTCTTTAAGAGTTTCGTCATCTTTGTTAGCTATTTCGGGGTTGTTCTCAAATCTCTGTTTTACATCTTGCAACATTTGGCCAACTACTTGATTGACTAATTGCTCTGGTGCAGGAATATCATTAGTATCAACTAAATTGTTTACAATCTGAGTTTCTACTAATTCTCTAGTCTTTTTATCCCACTCATCTTGTAAGTTAAAGTTGATTTCATCTTTCAATTCTTCAGCTTTAGTAATTCTACCATTTGTAATTTTTTCTACAAACTCATCACTTAATTCAGCAGGAGTAAGCTTCTGTATTTTCTTAACTGTTACCTTGAAGTTTTTGTCTTTTATTGCAGGGTTAGCATCTTCGGCAGTTGGGCTATAATCAAATGAATCACCAATTTTTGTATTTAGTAACTCTTCTTTCAATTCTGGCAATATATTTTTGTCTGCAAGGTAAACATCAGTTTCATTTGGTTCGCTTAGTTCCTTACCATCTTCTGAAAGTATTTCAGCCATTTCAACTTTTATAACATGCTGTTCGTCAGTAACTTGCTCAGCATCTTCCATATCACCATTCTGTGCTAATATGTATTCTAACTCTTCTTCTACTTCATTGTCAGTAACTGTATGCACTGGCTCGTCTATTGGAATTCCTTTATAGTCTTTTAGAGTAATAGTCGGAAGTGTTTCAAATTCTACTACGTATGTAATTTTATCTTCTGATTTATCAATGTCTTTCAGAACTGGAGAGCCAAGAACTTGAACATTTTCTTCTTGTGTATAATTTCTAAAAAGGTCATTTACCAAGTTTTGATCAGTATCAGCCTCTATTCCTGGGCCATACATTTTTTTAATCATTTTAATTGGAACTTTCCCTTTTCTAAATCCCTCTAAATTCACTTTTGGTTGCATATTTTTGTATGCTTTTTCGTAGTGAGGTTGTAACTCTTCAGTTGTTAAGCTGATTGTTAGTTCACGTTTACAGTCATCTATTTGTTTTATCTCTTTTTCCAAGACGATACCTTTATTACAATGTTAATTACTAAAAAATAAAATGCTACTTCGCGATTGAAGTAGCATACAAAGTTAATCTATTCTCTTTAAAAATACTAAATTATGATAAATTAAAGAGTTTTGTCACCTGGTTTCCAATCGCATGGAGTTAAACCACCTGCTTGTAATGCTTGTAATACACGAAGTACTTCATCTGCATTTCTACCAACGTTTTCTGGGTGTATAACAGAATATTGTAAAACACCATCTGGGTCGATAATATAAAGGCCACGTAATGCATAACCAGTTTCGTCTTTGTAAACTTGGTAGTTCTTAGCATTTTCACCATTGAAATCAGCCAATAGTGGATATGGTAAGTCTTGAAGTTCATTCGCTGACGTTCTCCAAGCTAAGTGAGAGAAGTGAGAGTCAGTTGAACAACCAACTACTTCTGCATTTAAATTTTTGAATTCTTCCATTTTGTGACCAAATGAAGCAATTTCAGTTGGACATACGAATGTGAAATCTAATGGGTAAAAGTAGAAAACTACCCACTTACCTTTATAATCATCAAGTGATATTTGTTTGAATGCGTTATCTGGAGTTAAACCTGAAGCAGGTCCACCTACTACAGCTTCGCCTTTAAATTCTGGAGCTTTTTTGCCTACTAAAAGTGACATATTATTTATCCCTTTATTTATTAAATGTTTAAAAAATGAAATAATTTTCCTCTTAATACGAATTTTCTATTCTATTAGTGTTAGTTACGAATAATAAATTTTGAATTTGTATATTTGCAACCGCTACAGAATTAATAATGAAAAAAAAGGTTTTTTTAAATGTCAAAATCATTAGTAATAGTCGAGTCGCCGGCAAAGGCAAAAACAATTGAAAAATATCTTGACGAGATAGAGAAAGGCAAATTTATAGTAAAATCCTCAATTGGTCATATTCGTGATTTGGCCAAAAAAGATATGTCGATTGACATAGAAAATGGATTTAAACCTAAATATGAAATAAGTCCAGATAAGAAAAAAACTGTTTCAGAGTTGAAAAAGCTTTCAAAGAATAGTGAAACTGTTTGGTTAGCGACGGATGAGGACCGCGAGGGAGAGGCAATAGCTTGGCACTTACTCAAAGCTTTAGATTTAGATGAAGAAAAGACAAAGAGAATAGTTTTCAATGAGATTACTAAAAAGGCAATCAAAAAAGCAATTGAAAACCCAAGAAAAGTAAACAAAGAATTAGTAGATGCTCAACAAGCAAGAAGAATATTAGACAGATTAGTAGGCTATGAACTTTCACCAGTATTATGGAAGAAAGTAAAATATGGATTGAGTGCGGGTAGAGTTCAGTCAGTAGCTGTAAGAATCATAGTTGAAAGAGAAAGAGAAATTGAAAGCTTAAAGCCAGAAGTCACTTATAAACTAGTTGGAATATTTACAACTGAAAATGGCGAAGAAGTCAAAGCTGATTTAAGACAAAAATTTGAAACACGTGAAGAAGCGTTAGATTATTTGAATTCTGGACTTGGGAAAGATTTTTATATAAAAGACCTTAAAGTTAAGTCAGGTAAAAGATCACCCCAGGCACCATTCACTACCTCAAAATTACAACAAGAAGCTTCGAGTAAGCTTGGTTATTCTGTTAGGCAAACTATGGTAATTGCTCAAAAACTATATGAGCAAGGTAAGATTACCTATATGAGAACTGATTCGACTAATCTATCTGATGATGCTATGAGTGCTGCAAGTGACTATATATCATCACAATTTGGTGCTGAATATCATGAAAGAAGAGTATTTAAGACAAAATCTAAAGGTGCTCAAGAGGCTCACGAAGCCATAAGACCTACGGATATGGCTCAGCCAACAGTGAAGACTGGTGATAATGGGCAAGAAAAATTATATGAGCTTATTTGGAAGCGAGCAATGGCTTCGCAAATGGCTGACGCTAAATTAGAAAGAACAACTGCTGATATTGGTTACAATGGCAGTGATACCGACTTTGTTGCGAAAGGTGAGGTAATCAAGTTTGAAGGATTTATGAAAGTATATCCTGAAACTAGTAAGAATAGTAAGATTCTACCTCCATTAGAAGAAAATCAACAATTAGGTGTAAATGATATAACAGGTAGAGAAACTTTCTCAAGGCCGCCTGCTAGGTACACAGAGGCAACTCTGGTACGTACACTAGAGGAAATGGGAATAGGTAGACCTTCTACTTATGCCCCTACTATTTATACAATACAAAATAGAGAATACGTAGAAAAGACTGACCGCGATGGTCATGATAGAGATTATATTCAAGTTCAGTTGAAAGATGGTAAAGTTACTGAAGAAAAACTAACTGAAGTTACTGGACAAGAAAGAAACAAGCTTTTCCCTACTGATGTTGGTAAAGTTGTTACTGATTTCTTAGTCAAACACTTCTCAGAAGTAGTTGATTTTGATTTTACTAAGAATGTAGAAGAAGAGTTTGATAAAATTGCCGAAGGTCAGAAAGAATGGAATGAGATGATATCTAAGTTCTACACTGGGTTTCACGAAACTGTAGAGAAATCGGAAGACATTAGTAAGAAGGAAGCCATTAATGCACGTCACTTAGGTGATGACCCTAAATCAGGCAGACCAATTTATGCCCGAATAGGACGCTATGGAGCTATGCTACAAATGGGTGAGAATGAGGACGAGGAGAAGCCAAGATTTGCTTCACTTATGCCAAACCAAAGCATAGAAACAATTACTATGGAAGAAGCTTTACAGATGTTTAAGCTGCCGAGAGTGATTGGACAAGATGCTGAAGGCAAGGATGTAAAGACTAATGTAGGTAGATTTGGGCCTTACGTCCAAATTGAAAAGACTTATGCTTCTATCACTCATGAAGAGATTTTTACTATTAACTTAGAAGAAGCGCTACAGAAAATAAAAGACAAGAAAGAGCAGAAGAGCAAGAACACAATACAAGAGTTTGATGATGGGATAAAAGTTCTAAATGGTCGTTATGGCCCTTATGTAACTAATGGTAAAAAGAATGTGAAGATTCCTAAGGATAAGACTCCTGCTGACCTTACACACGATGACTGCAAGGAAATGATTGCTAATGCTCCTGAGAAACGAGGTAGAGGTGGTAGGAAGGCTGCTACAAAGAAAACAACTGCTAAGAAAACTACTAAAAAAGCTGTAACAAAAAAGACGACCACAAAGAAAACGACTGCCAATAAAACTACGACTAAAAAGAAGAAGTAATACTAAATTAGTCAACCCTTATTCTTAAAATAAAGCATAAAAAAAAGCCTGTTCAATTATGAACAGGCTTTTTTTATATTATCTTATTACTATTTGACTATTTGTTTATAATCATGTAGTGTATTGTTCCTGTTTGCGGGCCCTGACCATCCTTTTCAATATCAAAAGAACCGGTTGTTATATTGTTAACTATAAAAGAATAAAAACTCTGAGATGCAGCACCTTCAAAAGTTATGATAATGATACTTCCTGTATCTACTGCCGAATCGTTTATTGTTAAAGTAATACCAGCCCAAGTTGCTGTCCCAGCATATATACCAGCTGCGTTTTGAACTGTCTCGCCGCTACCTGCTGTAACTAAACCATTATCATCAGTGTAAAGTGCTTGGTTTCCATTGCCAGTCATTCCTGTTTTAGTTAAACTCAAATCAGCACTGAATTCAGTATTCCCCGACCAAGTATTTAAAGCAGTTAAGTCAATTCCTAATGGTTTTTCTGATGAACCATCACCTGTTAGAGGCGCATTGCTAGAAATAGATGCTGGTGGTAAATCATTCCACTCAGCGTCACCAGATTTTGAATTATACATTATAACTTGCCCTAAAGTGGCACCAGAACCAGGATATTGAACACCATCAACAACAACTCCATCTGCATCTAAAGTACCGTTAATATAAGCGTCGTTGTCAACTTCTAAATCGTTGTGTACTCGTACATTTCCATTATTAAAGACTTCAAATGCATCAGAACGAGTAATACTATCACCTTCAATACCGTTACCTACAACAAATAATCTACTTGCACCTTTACTTTCGTCTTCAGTATTATAAGAACCTACTGCAAACTCAGCAGGCGATTGTGCTGATGTTCCAATACCGAATGCACTACTAAAATTAGCTCCTGCTACCGCGTCACTACCTGCAGCAAAAGATCCTATTCCTGAAGCAGTTGTATAAAAACCAAAAGTAGTAGAATAATCTCCAAATGCCTCGTTTGTATTGCCTGCAGCAAATGATGATTCACCTGAAGCCTCAGTATTGAAACCAAAAGCTGCTGAATATTGACCTAAAGATTCTACATCCCAAACTGTTCCATCAACTGCACCAGCACGAATAGCACCGATATTGTTCTTGAAAAAGAATTTAGTTTCTTCACCTTCTTCGATAAACCCACCAAAACCACCAAAGGGAATTACCTGAGCACCAAATAAGAAATCATCTGTGGTTGCTCCAGAGGTAGTTAGTCCACCTGTAGAGTTAAATCCATTATCTAATATATTTCCATTACCAGTTGATGCTTGAGTTGCAACTAAGTCTCTGAATACAAATTGTTTGATAAATACACCACCATCTAGAACTCTTACCATAATTGAAGAGTTTGATGTTAATGAAGCAGGTAAATTTCCCCACTCAGGATCATTTTCGCCGACAACTAAAGAAACTAATCCAGAATTGTTTGCTTCTATACCACTAATTGTTTGAGATGTAACAACTGTATCAGTTGCTATATCAACTAGCTGAACAGTCAGCGAACCACTAGGGTTTGGATAGTTTAGACCAATTCTAACTGGCTCTAATGCCTTTGTGCTAATCGCTACAAATAAAAC
>JBDQHL010000046.1:0-11836 GCA_040264895.1 Bacteroidota bacterium | reverse complement strand
GTATCGTTATATAGTCAAAGTCAAATTCAGTTCTTTGTTAAAATAGAGTTAGCAAAATACAATGTTGAAATCAAGTTGTTAATTTTTAATATGTTAGGCAACCTTGTCAAAGAAGCATTTGTTGGAATCGCTACAAAAGGAGTAGAATATGATTTCGATGCTTCGAATTTACCAAACGGACTTTATTTATGTATTTTAGAAGGACCAAACTTCAGGGATGCCGAGAAATTTACCATCTCTAGGTAATAAATATTAATATTATTGAAATCTAAATAAATTGATATTTTATTTAAAGTTCTATTTACCTCGTAATATATTGCTTTTTCACAAATTCAGAATAGTGGATATTCTTCTGAGTATCTTAATAGGAATACATCTGTAAGATTAAATGTATAGCTGGTGCTTAAGTTATTGTTATCAATAACCTAATGTAATAGCTTCACGCATACTTTTCATGTTTTCTTCGAAGTCGCCTTTGAAGAGGCCTGAACCAGAAACAATCATGTTTGCACCTGCATTAACTACTTCTGCAATATTAGAGGCCTTTACTCCCCCGTCTACTTCAATATCTACATGAGATAAGTTATTTTCATCTAGGTAGCTTCTTAATATTTTGCACTTATCTAAGAAATTTTCAATAAATGATTGACCTCCAAAGCCAGGGTTGACTGACATTAGTAGTACAAAATCTACGTATTCAGCAGCTTCTAAAGCATATTCAATAGGAGTAAGTGGATTCAATACGACTCCAGCCTTACAACCATTATCCTTTATTAAAGATAATGATCTATGTAGGTGATTACAAGCTTCGGCATGAACTGATATATAGTCAGCGCCTGCTTTTGCAAATGCTTCAATGTAATTATCTGGATTTTCTATCATCAAATGACAATCCATTGGTAATTTGGAATGTGGTCTAATTGCTTCAACTATTAATGGGCCAATAGTTATATTTGGAACAAAATGTCCATCCATTACATCCACATGAAGTATGTCAGCACCATGTTTTTCGCATTTCTTTATTTCACTTTCTAGGTTAGCAAAATCACATGATAACAATGAGGGTGCTATTCGAATATTTCTATTTTTCATTTCTTAATGATTTAGGTTTAGAGTTTTTTGATAATTCTTCTAACTTACTTTTTACACCGCACATTAAAGTATTCTTTTTATAATTACCTTCTTTGTCAGGGAAGCCAAAGTCTTTATTCATTAAAATCTTTGCCCCATCCTCAATCTTCGAAATAGAGTAGATAGTAAATTCTCCTTTTTTTACAGAATTAACAATTTCGTCAGATAACATTAAATCATCAACGTTTTGTTTAGGAATAATAACAGCTTGTTCACCATTAAAACCTCTTTCTCTACAAATTTCATAAAACCCAGTTATCTTTTCATTAACTCCACCAATGGGTTGAATATCACCTTTTTGGTTCATAGAACCTGTGATTGCAATGCTTTGACTAATTGGGGTATTTGTAATTGCGGAGATAAGTACATAGATTTCTGCAGCAGACGCTGAATCACCATCTATACCACCATAAGATTGTTCAAATGCAATTGAAGCAGTTAGTGAAAGTGGTGAGTGTTGTGCAAATCTTTCTAAGAAAAACCCTTGAATAATTAACACACCCTTATTATGAATAGAACCACTAAGTTGTGCTTCTCTTTCAATATTTATAATTCCTCTGTTTCCTGCTCCTATTGCAGCAGTTATTCTAGCAGGCTTCCCAAATGACACTATACCTGTACTCATTATTGTAAGGCCATTTATTTGACCGACTCGACTACCTTCTGTATCAATTAGAGTAGAACCATCGAGAATTCTATTCATTATCTTTTGATCTATGATATTATTTCTAAATTTACGTTGATTTATAGCTTCTATTACATTTTTTATATCCACTAATCTTTTATTCTTTTTAGAAGCATAATAAGCTGATTCTCGAATCAAATCAGCAATATCGGAGAATTTTAAAGTAATTCTTTTTTGTGAACCAGCGTGTTCTACTGCCCATTCCAAAACTTTTGCTACAGCGTTTGGTTTAAAGTGTAGTAATCCTTCAGCATCACACTCTTTAGCAATGAATTTGACTACACTATCTAACATTTCTTCGTTTCTTTCAGTCTCGTAGTCAAACTGCGCTAATACTTTAAAAATCTTTTTAAATCCTTTTTCATGTCTGTAAAGGTAATTATAAAGTGATTGTCCACCAATTATAATTACTTTAACATTGACTTTAATTGTCTCAGGTTTTAGTTGACTTTCACTCATTTGTAAATATGATGAATAAGTCTGAATATTTAACTCATCATAAAGTAATACATTCTTGATAGCTTTCCATGATACGGCTTCAGAGAACAAATCATTGGCACTAACTATAAGAAATCCTCGATCAGCTTTCAATATTGAACCAGCTTTGATTTTAGAAAAATCAGTTCTCCAATATCCCTTCGTATCTAATACTCTCTCAAAGGAACCGAATAAATTTGCGTATGTTGGGTTATGTTCAATTATAACAGGAGCGCATTCAGTTTCACTGTTATCTAATATCACATTTACAGAAAATATATCTTGAATTCTAGACTCTATATCTACGTTTTGTTTTTGTGATAATTTTGCTAAAGGATTATTTGCTTGGCTACTATTTGGTCTGAAATATTTTAGTTTATCGAGTAAGAACTCTTTACCGTCTTCGAAGTATTCAATTATCTTTTTATCTTTTTTATACTTTTTTACTAACTCAAAGAATGTATAATCTAAAAAATCTTTTGCAGAAATTCTATCATAGTCATTTACTATAGACCGAAATTCTAAGTTGTTTTTTACACTTTCGTGAGCAATTTCGATTAGTTCTTCGTGTAACTTGTTATAGTCTTCTACAAACTTTTCTGCCTGTTTTTGAGTAATTTTTTTCTCATTAAATAATGCTTCTAAAGACTCAATTTTATATGCTTTTTCTTCAACAAGTACAAATATTTCTGGTTCTGGTTGTCCTTTCTGAACCTCGACCTGTCCACGAATGAAACCCTTTTTCTTTAATTTTTCATCAAACTTTTCTAATCTGTCTTTTTCAGTTTCTTGATACTTTTCAACTAAGTTTTGTCTTTCTTCTAAATAAGAATCATCTTCAAATATTTTTGGTAAATTTTCTAAGATGAAATCAATTAACTCTTCCATCTCATCAGACAAATCAACACCTTTACCCTTTCCAAGTTTTAGTAAAAGTGGTTCTTGATCATTTTGAAAGTTATTTACATAACAGTAGTCAAATAATTGTGGACAGGACCCTTCTTTCTGAGTCTTCTCTAACATTTGCTTGACAGTAGTCATACGGCCGGTTCCAGAAAGACCCGTTACGAATACGTTATAACCACGGCTATCTCTTAGTTCAGCACCCATTTGAATGGCTTCTATGGCACGAGGTTGTCCAACTATTCTATCTAAATGTTGAACTTCTTTAGTAGATTTGAACTTTAAATTTTTGGGATTATACTGCCATTTGAGTTGATTGGGTTTGAGTTTCTTTGTTGTTATTCTATTCACTTTAGTTTGTGTTTATTTGTATTGTCTTAAAAACTCAAGTCTATCTTGAAGTTTTGCTTTAGGTACTAGAAGTTCATCTTTTTCTAATATTGCAGATTGAGGACTAGTGTAAACAATTTCATAATCCTTACTCATTACAATAGCTTCCTCAGGACAAACTTCCTCACAATAAGAACAGAATATACACCTAAGCATGTTTATTTCAAATTTCTCAGGATATCTTTCTTTTTCTTTAGGAGTTTCACCAGCTTGAACTTCAATAGCTAATGCAGGACACACTCTTGCACATAAACCACATGCTACACATCTTTCTTGTCCATCTTCTTCAACCAATACAGGTCTTCCACGAAATGAACCTGTAGGCTCAAACCTTTGTTCAGGATATTGTCTAACAAAATCCTTTGGCTTAAACATCTGCTTGAGTGTAATACCTAATCCTTTAGCTATTTCTGGGATATACATTTTTTCCCAAAATGTTAGTCTTTCCGCTTCCGTATTCTTTCTGTTATTCATTCTAGTGTTTTATTTTAAAGATTAAAGAATATAATTACTGCTGCAGTAACAAATAGATTAATTATTGAAAGTGGTAGTAACACTTTCCAACCCAAATTCATAAGTTGATCATATCTGAATCTTGGAACTGTCCACCTAACCCAAATAAAGAATAGTATAAATATCATCAATTTAGTCATAAATGATCCAAATTGTAATAGTACTCTACCCCATGTTCCTTCAACTAACCCAAGTCCATCCCAAAATTCAGGGAATGGTAAACTCCAACCACCGAAATAAAGTAGTGCTAAGAATGCTGAAGCAGTTGCCATATTTGCATACTCGGCTAAGAAGAACATACCGAATTTCATACCACTATACTCAGTATTATAACCACCTACTAACTCTGGTTCTGCCTCTGGTAAGTCAAATGGCGTTCTGTTAGTTTCAGCAAATGATGATACTAAAAATATGATAAATCCAAGAGGTTGTAAGAAAATTAACCATCTAAGGCCAAACCAACCATCTCTTTGGAACATTATAATTTCGTTTAAGTTTAGTGTTTGTGTAATTAGTATAACACCAAGAAGTGATAACCCCATTGATAACTCATAAGAAATCATTTGAGCAGCAGATCTTAGCCCGCCAAGTAATGAATACTTTGAGTTAGATGCCCAACCAGCTAATGTTATTCCATAAACACCGATTGAGGTCATAGCTAAGATAAATAGTACACCTATGTTAACATTTGGTGCAATACCCCAATAAACAGTTCTTTCACCAATTTCTACATAGTGTGCATAAGGGATAACAGCATACACGCCAAGTGCTACAGCTAATGTAAGTAATGGAGCTAACCTGTGAAAACCAGCATTTGCTGCTTTAGGAACTAAATCCTCTTTCATAAATAGCTTCACAACATCAGCTATAGGTTGAAGCAACCCCATAGGGCCTACCCTATTTGGTCCTACCCTATTCTGAATCCAAGCTGATACCTTTCTTTCTAAATAAACTTCAACAGAAGCCATCACCAATACAATATTGACTATGACAAATGCCTTTATACCGAATTCAATAAGTAAAAATGTTAAGTCACTCATGTTGTTTTAGCCGTTATATTTTACAACTTTTTGCGTTTGTTGTGGTTTTAAGTAATGTGAAATATAATTTACTTCTTTCTTGTCAGGATTATTTCCTTTACCTAAGTTAAGTCCTTGGTATTCATCAAGTTTTTTGTAATTCATGTCACTAAACAGTTCATTATTTTCAACTATTTCGTCGAATACTTGACTTGAATTTTTATAATTCCATTTAGCTCCCATTGATTGAGCTAACTTTTGAAGTATCTTCCAACTTTGTTTAGTATCTCTTACTTCGTGTTGGGTCCATCTATCATTATCAGCACCAAATTTGTCTAACCTACTCATCTTCATTCCCATGAATCTTAAGTTTTCTTTAGTTACTAGTGCTGGTGTTAAATGCTGAACTCTGCCTTCTAAATTAGTATAAGTACCTTCTATTTCAGCAAAAGTCGAAGTTGGTAGTACAATTTCAGCTTTCTTTACTATTGTTTTATTAGTATTATAAGAATGTACAATAAGAACACTAAGTTTATCCAGATTTTCTAATATTTCAGGATAATCTTCAAAGTCTTCTTCCATAACATACATAGCTCTGATTTGACCTGACTTTAATTTCTCAAGTAAATCATCTGCCTTAATTTTTGAATCTTTAGTTACCTCTAATGCTTCTAAACCTTTGGTGTTAGGAGTAAGGTCAGTTACACCTAATAAATCATCTTTTCTTAACTCATCTGTGTGACTGAAGTATACTATATTATCAGTATCGGAAATTTCTTTTGCAAATTTTCCAAACAGATAATTATCTTCATTTGTCGCTCTAGAAGAGGCAACATATACTATCTGGTCTTTTCTGAAGTTATTAAGTCTGCTAGTTACCTCAGCAACTGCTTCATCCCATTCTACTTCTTCTTGTACACCATCATAATTTATTAATGGCTTTACAACTCTGTTTTTGTTCACAAAATCATAACTCAACCTAGCATCATCACGCATCCAATGATTGTTGACATGCATGTTTGTTCTAGGTGTTAATCTCATAATTTCGTTATTTCTTACACCTATTGTAATATTAGTACCAGTACCATCAAATTGTGAAATGCTATCGTTTGAACTCATCTCCCATACTCTGGATTCAAATCTAAAGTCAGGGCTAGTTAGAGCTCCAACAGGACAAATATCTATTACATTCATTGAGTAAGGATTGTCAAATACAGTTCCATCGAATAACTCAATAGTCACATGATCTCCCCTTTGAACAAAAGTAAGTACATCTTGTTCAGCAACTTCTTTTGCAAATCTAATACATCTTGAACAAGAAATACATCTTTCGGCGTCGAATACTACGTTTGGTCCCCAAACTTGACGTTTAGGTTTATGATTTTTTTCTTCTTCAAATCTACTCTTACCTTTTGAGTGTTTGAAAGAATATTCTTGAAGCTTACATTCACCAGCTTCATCACAGATAGGACAATCTAATGGGTGGTTTATAAGTAAAAATTCCATAACTGCTTCTTGCGATTCTACCGCTTCATCAGATAATGATTTCACAACCATACCATCTTGCACAGGTGTAGCACAAGCTATTTGCATTTTAGGAATAAAGTTTATTTTTTTGTTGCCGCTATCATCTGTTTCAAAGTTTCCTTCTCTATCTTTTGCAGGCATTCCTACCTGTACTAAACACATACGGCAATTACCAGCTACTGATAATTCGGGATGCCAACAGAAGTGAGGTACTGCTAACCCATTATCGTAAGCTGCTTCTATTATCGTCTTACCTGGTTTAGTTTCAATCAATTGGCCGTCAAATTCAAATTGAGGCATTTTACCTTTCTCCAAAATTTTAAATAAGGTTTTCAAATAGTGTATTCATATCGACGCAAAATACAATTTTTTTTGAAAACTAATAGAATTGTTCAGAATTTATCTGGACAATTGCTCTAATTCTGCTATTCTCCAAAGTAGTTGACCAACGTAATTTATACCGTAGTATTCTTTACCTAAATAAATACTATCAATTGGCGATTTAGATAAATTTAATTTTGTAAGTAATTCTGTGTTAGACATAGCATTTATAACAGATACTTTTTTATCAGTATTAATTAATACATCCCCGAGATTTTTGCCCTCAGCGTCAATCATTATTCTATCAAATTCATTATTGATTTCTTGACTATATTCCGTTATCTTAAATACTGGTATTGCATTGGGAAATATAGCACTAACATAATTTATTTTCTGAAAATCGCAAAATATTCTAAGTATTCTAATTTTTGACATTGATTGAATAAATTCATCACTGTTGTCAGTATGTAAATATACTTGAATTGGAATATCTAATAAATCTATGATTGACTTGATTAGTTCCATTGATTCTGTGCTGTTGTCAGAATGAATTAATAAAGTCTTATTATTCTCTTCTCTGAGTAATTGTATTAGATTTAGAGGACTTTCCTTCAGTTGGTCACTATACTTCTCCAGTCCATCTAATCCACCTATAGAATAGACTGATCTTCCTTTTTTGATATATACTGTAGGTATTACTAATATCATTTCATTGAGAATTTAAGAGCAAGCTTTATTAACTCTTCAGTTTTATCGATTTTATTATCTGTTGACTTTATAGCTTGATTAACTATTCTTTTAGCCGTTGTTTTGTTGTATCCTAAGCTTATAAGAGCTAGTACGGCATCTTCTGAAGTGTTAGAAATTTGGTTTAGACTCGAATCAGTAGTCACATAACCGTCAAACTTATCTTTTAGCTCTACAATTAAACGTTCCGCTGTTTTCTTACCTACTCCAGGTAACTTCTTCAAAAAAACCGTATCACCTGTTAAAATAGCATTCTTGAATTCATCTTGCTTCGTTCCTGAAAGAATTCCAATTCCGCTTTTGGGACCAATCCCTGATACAGAAATTAGCATATTAAACAACTTTCTCTCATTCTCAGTTGTGAATCCAAATAGTGTCAGACTGTCTTCCCTAACAATCAACTCAGTAAACAAGAATACTTCGTTATCCATATTAGGTAATGACTCAAAAGTAGACATCGAAATATTTATATGGTAACCAATTCCATTTACTTCTATAATTATAAAAGTAGGTGACTTTTGGATTAATCTTCCCCTTAGTGTAGTTATCATTTTGTAATTACTATTTTTTGGAAATACTTTTTATCATTAATAGTAATCTTAGCAAAGTAAACACCATTACTATAATTTTTCATATCTAAATTATGAATATTGTTACTATTAAATGAATTTCTGAATACCATTTCTCCATTAGAGTTAAATAGTTCGAAATAAATTGTTTGTGAGTTCACCTTACCAATGTCCAGGTTTAATTGGTTCTTAACAGGGTTAGGATATAATTCAACTTCAGTTAATTCATCTAATTGGTTTACATTAGTTAATACCTCTACCACTTCTGGGTCAGAAGAACACCCGTAATCATCTTCTATTTCTACTCTGTAGATGCCAGGTTCAGTTATTTCTATCTGATTTACATTGCTTTCTGGAAGTAAAGTATCATTGAGGAACCACTTATATGAAAAGCCCTCAGGAACTGATAATGTGCTTCCAGTACGAGTTATTTGAATATTATTAGTTAAGTTTGACTGATATAGTACAATAGTATCATTAACAACACAGCCACTGGAGCTAACTGCTGAAACAGTATATTCACCAGGCTGAGTAACATTGATGAACTTATTAGTTTCTCCAGTTGACCAGTTAACATTTTGATAAGTAAATGGGATACCTAATCTTAATTTGGTAACTCCATCACAAAATGCTACACCATCACCTGCAGATATCATATCTTCACTTGAATCAAAAACATTAACAAAAACAATCTCAGATTTATCAACGCAATAATCATCTGAAGAATTAGTAAGTACGTAATTACCTGATTCTTTTACCACTATACTCTTAGTTGTTTCTCCAGTATTCCATTTGTAGTTTGGTAAATCAATCACAGATTCTAATATTACTGAATCACCTTCACAAAATTCTAAATCACCAGTAATTGCTAATTCAAGTTTATCTGAATTACAACCAAGTAAGTCTGTTCTCCATATACCTCTACCATATGTAGCTGCATATAATTTTCCAGAACTTCTATGTATTTCCAATTCATTTACAATAGTATTAGGAATTTCACCTTCTAATTTTTTCCAAAAACCTGAATTTAAATCAGAATAGAACACTCCAATGTCAGTTCCAATATAAATAGATTGTTTAACAGGGTCTTCTATAACAATAGTGTTTACAGGTATAGATGGTAGGTTTCCAGATAAATCTTTCCATTCATTCCCATCATAGAATAATACTTTATCATTATCACCAAAACCTGACTTAGTTATATAAGCTTGTTTAGGGTTCAAAGGGTTAATAGCAACATAAGTTATAGCATTTCCTGAATTATGAATATTTTCCCAATTGTCTCCTCCATCAGTTGTTCGTCTTAGTAGACCATTTGTACCAGCATATATATGTTGATTATCATCATGGACAGCTAGTGAAACAAGGTTGGTAGAAGTGTTATCTCCAAAATCAGATATTTTAACCCAATCTGTTTTATCTCCATAGTTATTATTCATCCATACATTATTATAACCTGCAAATAAGTATTTCGGATTACTTTGATTTATAACGTAAGGTGTTACCCAACCACCTTTCTCAGTTTCACCATAAAAATCTTGAATGGTGGTAGAGTCCATTATTTTACTAAAACTATCACCCCCATTTGTTGAGCGGTATAATCTTCCGTAATAAATTGACACATAAACTCTGTTCGAATCAGTAGGATCAATTGCGCATTCCATTCCGTCAGCACCTCGTATTTTACTCCAACCAATTCCATCAAATTTAGTTGTTCCATTATCTTGTGAACCTGAAACTAAATTAAATGCAGCAGATTGAGAAACACCCAATCTATAGTATTGAGTAATGTCCATGCCATTATTCAAATCTTCCCACATTGACGTTCCTGAGTTATTTCTGTATACTCCACCGTCATTACCGACATATAAATAATCGCCATTTGGACTAAAGATAAGCTGATGTTGGTCTGCATGAACACCTGGTCTTTCATAACCACCTGACCAATGAGTGTACAAATTCCAATTTGAACCACCATTAATAGAATGCCAAATATTAACTCCACCAATATAAATATCGTTTTTGTCTGTTGGGTTTACTGCAATTGAAAGGTCATAAGAACCTTGTCCTTTATTTAAATCATCCCCATCTCTCCAACCTAACAAATTCCCTGCGCTCGCTTGAGTTGCTCTAGTCTGCCAGTTTTCACCTTTATCTTCTGACACTTCAAAAGTGTTAAACTGTCTACTTTGGCCAGCAGATATTAAATATAAGTTATCAGGAGCGGCATTAGTTACAGCTATTTCTGTTCTTCTTGCGTTACCTACTAACTTAATTTGCCTCCAAGTTAGACCGTTGTTAGTTGATTTATAAACAGAATTACTTCCACCTCTACTCATAGTTGCAGAATATATTATATCTGGATTTGTAGGATGGAATTCCATATCTTTGATGGTTGTAGTCGAAAATACTCTATCCCAAGTAACTGCACCGTCTTTTGACCTAAATATTCCATCACTTGAAGATACCAGAACTATATTAGGATTCTGTGGATGGATTAAAACCCTTGTGACAACTTTACTTTCTCTTAATTCATAATAAATAGATGTAGTTTCAAAGGTAACTCCACCATCTGTAGATTTTAACAAACCAACAGAATAGTAATCAGCATTTGAACCCAATGTACCGTTGGCATCACCAGTAGCGAGATAAACAATGTTTGCATCTGTTGGAGCAAATTCAACATCTGATATACCTAAGGATAATTGGTCAGTCATATCAATTTCTATCCACTGCTGCCCAGCATTAGTAGTTCTCCAAGCACCACCAGAGGCAGAACCTGCAATCATTACCAAATTGCTCACAGGTGAGATTGCTAAGTCATTGACCCTACCTATACCTTTTGTATTCCCACCACTTCCCGAAGGAGTCTCGAAAGGACCATATTTTTCCCAAGTGACTGATTGTATTTGCGAAAGCTTGTCATCAGTTTTCTTTGAGTAGCTTTCAGCAGTGTTTTTTATTTCTAATGCATTTGGTAATTCTGTCTGACCATAGAGTCTTTGGCCCCAGAACCATTCCCATCTCTTGAACTGTTTCCAGCCTTTTATTGAGTCTAGGGATTGGTTACCAATTAATTCATCTTGAAAAATCTTTTGAATTGTTTTAAACTGTTTTGGGCTTTGTTCTAAATTTTCAAATGTTTGAGAGCTTATAGAAACTACAAACAAGAGTATTGCTGCTATATAAAGTCTTATCATATTTTATTATTATTAATTATTATTATCGTTTTAAATCTTTGCAAAAAAGCAAATTCAAATAAAGTGTAATTCTATTTACATAAAGTTTACAAGTTAACAATATTTTAAATTTAAAAGTTAATTTGTAAAATTGTATATTGTGATTTTTGGCATATTAGTTACATTTAAAAGACAAGGAAAGGCATTACATTGTTACATAATTCTGATAATAAATCTATCTCTGTTTGCTGGAAATGGTGAAAAATTTAAATAATCTTATGAGTGTGCAAAAAAAATATTAGAAAAAGGATTATAAAGAGCTAAGAACAAAGTAATTCCTAAGCTATAATTCTGAAATAATCTCATCTAATTTAT
>JBDQHL010000045.1:0-11950 GCA_040264895.1 Bacteroidota bacterium | reverse complement strand
TTTTAATAGTTCATAAAGCTTGAATCTTCACCATATTACGATTTATACAAGCTAATGTTAGATAAATTGCCAAATACATATATAAGGTTTCTAAATTGCAAAAAAATTCGCTATTTTTGCAACTTACGTACATTTAAACAAATCATAAAGTTATGGCAAAAGAAATAAGCGTTTTGTTTGTTACACCAGAAGTCTTTCCATTTTCGAATGAAACTACAACTGCAGATTTTTCATATTCATACCCTCTAGCTCTTAGAGAAAATGGCCACGATGCCAGGATAATGATGCCAAAATTTGGTAACGTCTCTGAAAGAAAAAATAGAATTCACGATATCAACAGATTGAAAGAACTAACTTTCGATATGGGTGGTGAAAGTATAGTTGGTTCTATAAAATCATCTTCTGTAAGTAATTCTAGAAATAAAGTTCAAGCTTACATAACAACTAATACTGAATACTTTGATTCATTCAAAGGTGCATATCACGACCAAAAGACTTGGAAGCAAGTACCGAACAACACAGAAAGATTTGTGTTTTTTAGTAAGACGGTTATTGACACTTGTGTACTATTAAATTGGTACCCACAAGTTATTCATTGCATGGGGTGGCAAACGTCATTAATTCCTGCTTATGCCAAATCACTTTATCCTGAAGAATTCAGAAACACTAAATTTGTCCTGACTGCTCTTGATTTTAGTAATCAAGGAGTAGATGATTTGAAGAAGTTTGACTTGCTTGGACTGAAGGATTCATTCAAAAAGGATTTTACTTTTAATAAGAAATTAAACTTATTAAAAGGCGGGCTTATCCACTCTGATAGAATAACAACGGTTGATGAAGAGTATGGAGAAGAAGTTCTTTCAGATGATTCTAAATCTGATGGTTTGGTTAAAAAAGTAACTAACTTCAAAAAGAAATTTGTCCCTCTGAAAAGTAAAATTGACACATGGACTTGGAATCCAAAATCAGACGACAACTTAGTTGCTAAGTATGATGAGGAATTTGAAGATTTCAAGTATCACAATAAAGTCGATTTGGTTAATAAATTTGGACTAGAGTTCCATCCTAAAACTCCTTTATTGGCAGTTAATGCAAAAATAGATAATCAAGAAGATTTGAAACTTTTTATCGATTCTGCCGATAAATTGTTTAAAGAGAATTTACAAGTTGTACTACTAGGTCCAGGTGAGAAAGACTTAGAAAAAACTCTGAAAAAGATTGAAAAGAAACATCCTTCTAAATTCAAATTTAAGTTAGGCTTTTCTGAAGCCTTGAACTCAGAGATGGAAGCAGGAAGCGATATGTATCTTATTACTCCTGAAAAACCAAGAACGGCAGCTAAATTCATGCAAGCCTGCCTTTATGGATCTGTGCCTATAGCGCACAATGCAGGTGTAATAAAAGAAATATCTATTCCTTATGATGGAGATGAATTTGAAGGTAATTCTATCTTATTTGAGGATTACAATTCTGAGTCTATGCTTGACGCAGTCAAAAATGCTTTGAAGTTATTCGCTGACAAAGATGACTGGATTACATTAGCAAGAAACGGTATGTTAGATGATTTCAATTGGAAGGAAGATATTAAAGGGTACCAGAATTTATATAAAAAGCTACTAAAAGAAAAGAATGATTAATAGATTTACGAAAGTAATATTAGTTTTATTAACTGTATATTTGATTGGTTGTAATGAACAACCTACAGAATTGGGATACCAGATTGATAGTGTTTCATTTCAAGCAATATCATCACAAGAATTTGATATAGTCCAAAATGCTGAGTCACAGAGGTTCTATTTAACTCCTTTTAATCAGGGTGTATTCCAAGTAGGAACTAATGATGAATACTCAGCTTATCCTATACTAAGATATGATAATATTGCATTTTTAGATTCAGCTGAAACAATAGTTTCTGCTAAACTTAAACTTATAAAAAGTGGTTATGCATTAGGTGATACCAACTCACTTCAGTCTTTTGAGATATATGAAGTTAAAGTACCTGTATTACCAACTAGTACCTATGAAACGATAATAGAACAAAACGGATTGGAAAATATATATGAAGGTCCCGTAATGGGTCAGTTTGAATCGCCTGTTAATATGATTGACGATACCACATATATTGATCTAGACTTACAACTAATCCAAAACTGGATTGATTTTTCTGTTTTAGAAGCTACTAATGCAATTGATAGTAACGACTTTAGAAGACAGCACAGTTACTCAATTGGTCTAAAACCTACTGAAAATTCACAAGTGATAAACGCTTATCTATCAGAAAGAATAGGTTCTACTTCTCAATCACCAAACCCACTTATTGAAATAGTTTACAAATGGCCTGATAGCACTGATAACGACACATTACTATTGAAAGCAAATGTTGCCGCTTACTACGCAAATGCACCAGAACCTATAGAGAATTCACTTACAGTACAATCTGCAATTAGTATTCGCTCCAAATTAGACTTTGATGTGAGTGCTTTACCAGATTATGCTTCAGTAGTGAAGGCTGTATTAAAGATCTATGTAAATGATGAAGAAAGCTACTATGGTTCATTAGGAAGAGATAGCTTCTTACTTGCTCAAAAAGATGTATCATTCGGAGATGGTTTTTTTAGTAGTGTCGAAAATATATATTTAGGACTAAGATCATCTGGCAATGATTTTTACAGATTCACTAGTGTTACTTCTGCTGTAGAAGATTGGGTCAGAAATGATGGTAGAGGTTCACTTATGCTCTATTATGCACCTAATACTAGCCCATCAGATACGTATTTTAGACTTGATAAATATGCGCTATACGGAACCGAAGCCGAGGAAGCTCTAAGACCAGAATTAACTATATTCTATGCTAAACGACCAGAATTTTAATGAAGAAAATAATTTTTACTTTAATATTTTTTACTGCTAGTCTATCATTACTTGCTCAGGGTGGGTCTAATTACTCAGTCTTTGGTGTAGGTGAGATATTTCACGTTAATGGTGCCAAATATGATGCCTTAGGTGGCACTGGTGTAGCCTTTGCTCACCCTACAGGTATTAACCTGAAAAATCCTGCAATGTGGTCAGAGAACACTGACACTAGAATACAACTGGGATATAAATTTAATCAAAGTTTGGTAAGTAATAACAACCAAGAGCTATATCAAAACAACGGTAGTTTAGACGGACTATTAACTCTATTCAATATTGATACTGCTATGGGGGCCTCTGTTTCTATGGGTTTCTATAGTTATTCTAATGTAAATAGTTTAATTTCAACACCAATCAATATTCAGCGCAACGGTGAGTCACTGACGGGAAAAACTATTACTGAATCAAGTGGTGGTATTAGCCGTGCTTATTTTGGATTTTCGATTAAGCCAATCGATATGGTTTCTATTGGTGTGCAAGTTTTCAGTAATACTGGTGTAATTGAAAATATTATAACTTCATCTTTCTTTGAAACGAACGCATTTCCAACTTACACTGAATCAATAGACGGACTTGGTGGTACAGGATACAAATTTGGTATTGCTATAGAGCCAATGAATAACCTGAGATTAGGTGCTTTCTACGAACCTGCATCAACACTTTCAGTTGAAAATGAGCTCACTTATGGCTCTGGATTGGTTAATGATACTACTTTCACTACTGAAACAGATTATGAGATGCCTAGCACTCTTGGATTAGGTCTATCATATCAAACTGGGAAATTTATATTTGGTGCAGATATGATAACTGCCGACTTCTCTAATTTTGAATATAATACATACGATAGAACAGAATATTCAAACTATAATTCTTACTCATTTGGATTACAAAGAATAGGTAACAATAGCCCAAATGCGAAAGGACTTGACACTTGGGGGTATAGCTTAGGTGCTAATTTGAAGAATCATTACTTCAATTTGAATGGTACTGAAATAACAGAATTCTCAGGCTCATTTGGATTCACTATACCAATAAGAGGAACTGCAGAAATTGATGCAGCATTCACCCTAGGGCAGCGAGGAACTACTGATAACAATTTGATTAAGGAAAGCTTTGGGAGATTGTCAATAAATATAAGTATTGGAGACACGTGGTTCCAACCATTTAATAGAAGTTACGACTAAGCATTAGAAAAAAAGATTTCAACTAGGAGCTATTATTTAGCTCCTTTTTTTTGCCTTAATCACAGTTTCATCAAGACTCAACCCGTAGCTAATTTCAGCACTATTAAAAGTCAACACTACGATATCAAAGCCGGCCTCCTCTAATCTAGATTTCAATCCATTAACGGAGTAGACTCTAAGGTGATCTTTTTGACCAAAATGTTCTAATCTTCCCTCAGGTGTTCTAATAGATTCATTCTCATATATTTCACCATCCTTAAAAGGAGTTTGGATATAGCATACTCCCCCCTCTCTCAGAACTCTATATAGTTCATTCATTGCTTTCATATCGTCTGGAATATGTTCGAGTATATGGTAACATATAATAATATCTAAACACTCGTCATGCATATCTATTGACTGAATATCGTATTGTTTGTCTGCTCTAAACTCACCTTCATAATCTGATGTAATATACTCTTTCACCTCTGATAAGACTATTTGGTCACTAAGCGATTTGGAAGGAGAAAAATGAAGAACAGTTTTATCAGACAATTCATCTTTAATTAGTTCCCACAATCTTCTTGTGCGTGGTAGGCTTCCACATCTAGGGCAAAGCTTATTCCCATTTTCTAATACTACGAACCTACGCAATTTGGTTCCACAGATATTACACTCATATCTGCTACCTCTGTATTGCAAAGACACCAAACTCCTTATCAACTTTTCATTTTTTTGAATAATTGATTTGGGAATTATAGATTTTGCAATATTTTTAAATTTACTATACATTTACATAACAAAGCCCTACAATTACTCATAGGGCTCGTTTTATTACTTTTCATTTATATGAAATCTAGTGCAAGAATAAAAGCTCACGATATTTAGGCAATGGCCAACTTCTATCATCAACTATTAACTCTAGTGCATCTGCTTCTACTCTTATTTTATCAAAAAGAGGTTTAACTTTGTCAGCATACATAACACCACGTTCTCTCAAAGAATCCAACTCTTCAGTTTCAGTTCTAACTTTGTGTAGTTCTGCTAGGTATGTATTCAGATTTTTTAATCTATTTGAAATCTCTTTGATTGAGTCTTTCTGTACTCCAGATTCTTCATCCAGGCCAATCTTGATCAAGCCTTTAACATTATCAATTAGTCTATTCTGATGCTGTACACAAGCAGGAATAATATGAGCTTTCGATATTTCTTCTACCAATCTGGCTTCAATATCTAACTTAGCACAATACTCTTCCATAGCTACATTATATCTTGATTTCAATTCATTTTCAGAAAATACGCTATGTCTTTCGAAAAGTGAGATAGTTTCCTTACTGATGTACTCATCATATGCATCTGGAGTAGTTTTAATATGCTTAAGTCCCCTGCCTTCAGCTTCTACTATCCAATCTGGGTTGTAGTTATTGCCGTTAAATATTACATTCTGAGATTCTTTGAGCACTTTACGTAATACTACTTTGATAGCATCACTGATTTCTTCATGACTCGATTTTTCTTCTTCAACCATATTTTTAAACTCAACTAACTGATCAGCAACTATAGTATTGAGTACAGTCATTGGGTTCGATACGTTTACACTACTACCTACAGCTCTGAATTCAAATCTGTTGTCAGTGAATGGGAATGGTGAAGTTCTGTTTCTATCAGTTTCATCTCTTTCAATATTTGCAATTTTTTCTAGGTTAAGGTCAATAACAGACTTATCGCTATTACTATATTCCTCATTATTCAAGAAAGCACTAAGCACTTTTTCCATATTATCACCAGTAAATACCGATATAATAGCAGGAGGTGCTTCGTTAGCTCCTAACCTGTAGTCATTACCTGCATTCGATATACTAGCTCTAAGCAATCCTGCATGTTTGTGTATAGCTGCAATAACATTGATAAAGAATGTTAAGAAGCTTAAATCTTCCATTGGATTTTTGCTTGGAGAAAGCAGATTCTTACCATCGGCAGTTGCCAGTGACCAGTTATTATGCTTACCAGATCCATTAAGACCAGCAAACGGTTTCTCGTGAAGCATTGCTCTTAGGTTATGTCTTTTTGCAACGATATCAATTATTGACATTAGCAATTGATTGTGGTCAGCAGCTCTGTTAGCAGTTTCAAAATCTGGTGCACACTCAAATTGATTCGGAGCTACTTCATTGTGTCTAGTAGTAATTGGTATCCCTAACTTTAAGCAATCATTTTCAAAGTCATGCATAAAGTCATAGACTCTTTCAGGGATCTGAGCAAAATAGTGGTCATCTAATTGTTGGCCACGAGCAGAAGCATTTCCAAATAATGTTCTACCACATAGTAATAAATCTGGTCTTGCATTGTATAGTGCCTCATCTACGATGAAGTATTCTTGCTCCCAACCAAGAGTTGGAATAATTCTTTTTACATTTGGATTAAAATAATGAACTACATCGAGTGCGGCATTTTCTATTGCGTGTATTGATTTTAGTAGAGGCGTTTTCAAATCTAGCGAGTCACCCTCGAAAGAAATGAAGATAGCAGGAATACAAAGTGTTTTTCCGTGCTTAGCTTCTACGATAAATGCATGAGAACTTGGATCCCATACAGTGTATCCCCTAGCTCTGTGGGTTTCTCTTAAGCCACCAGTTGGAAAACTAGAACCATCTGGCTCTTGCTTAATTAACTCTTTACCACTGAATGCCTCTATTGGGTTTCCGTGCTTGTCTAATTTAAAGAATGAATCGTGCTTTTCGGCAGTTCTACCAGTTAGTGGCTGGAACCAGTGAGTATAGTGAGTTGCACCGTGATCCAAAGCCCAGTTTCGCATACCTACAGCTACAAAATCTGCAGTTTTGGCATCTATTTTTTTGCCATCTTCTATTGCTGCAGTTAGCCCTTCGTAGGCTTCTTTCATTAGATATTTTTTTATTGCTTCATCGTTGAAGACTAAGCGAGAGTAATATTCTGAGATCGGTTTGTCTTTTACATTACCTGTGAACCTTTTGTCTTGCTTATTAGGATTTATATTAAGCAAGCTTTCACTTCTAATTGACATGAGTTCTAAACCTTATCTGGGGATTTGTTTATAAATATTATACAAAAATACTATATAGCGACAATAATCAAAAGAAATAGATATAACAAATTGTATATTATGTTATAAACATTTTGTGGAGAACTAAAGGTGTTTAGAATTGATATTATTTGACCCGTTTATAATGATTCTGAGTAATTTGTTTGATAAAGGTCTTTGACTTAATCAGTTCAAACTCTAGCACATTTGGCAATTCTAAAAATAAAGAAGCTCCCCCACCTAATAAAATAGGGATTGTTGTAAGTATCATTTCATCTATCAAGTCTTCTTTTAGAAAATTCCTGATGGTTGTGCCTCTATCAATATATAATCTTTCATATCCTTTTGCATGAATTTGATTAAGAACACTATTCAATGCTCCACTTACCAAAAAAACTTTGTTTTCTAGAGATTTTGGTAATTCATTTAAACTATTACTCAAAACAAAAACAGTCTTGCTGTATGGCCAATCAACATCAAATGAAAGAACAGTTTCAAATGTTTTGCGTCCCATTACAATAGCGTCGATTTCGTTTAAGAAATCCTCGTATCCCATATCATCATTGTCAGGATTTGGAATAGCCTGTAACCAATCGATCTTGCCATTTTTATCAGCTATATAGCCGTCTAAGCTAGTTGCAATAAATACGCTGTTCTTTCTCTTCATTAATCTAATAAATCCCTTCTTACGAAATTATTGACAATATTTTCAAGAAGTTAATATACCAAAATTATATATTAATTTAAATACCTAACCCCTAACCCACTTCAATCGCAAGCCAGCAGTTTTGTCTTCCAGTGGTTCTAAGGTCAGAGTGTCACCAATGAAGCCGAATCGTCTGTTTACTTTCTTGCCCCACTCGCCTGGGTTTGAATGTGATATTCTTTCGTGGGTAACTACGTTGTCTTTGTAGTTAATGGTGTACTTGGCGAAATAGACATAAGAATTAGTCAAGTGTTTTAGTGCTTCTAAGGGGATAGAGTCATCGAAGTCTGGGAACCGTAAATCAGTTTTTTCGTAGTCTTTTGTCATTAGGTGAAGCGACATATTTTCGGTATCGTCATATAAGATATAACCTTGCATCCCGCCATTCCAAACTTCCCAATCACTGGTTTCTTCATTGTAGTTTTCCATTACAACCAAGGTCCAAAGTCCAGTCAATTTGCTCTCATTACTACAACTAGATAGTAGTACAAAAAGAGTAATTATTAAGATTAGATTCCTTTTCATATTTAATTTGCCCTGAGATTAGCTTAGATTCCTTTTCAGCACTTTTTCCATATCTTCAAAAGCAGTATTCAAATCATCATTTAGTATCGTGTGGTCGAACTTGTCTTTGTATTCCAACTCTACTTTTGCTCTTTCTAGTCGGACTTTCAATTGCTCTTCGGTTTCCGTGCTTCTTTTCTCTAATCGTCGCTTTAGCTCTTCGTAGCTAGGTGGGTATATGAATATTAGAAGAGTATCACTAGGGAAACTCTTCTTCAAAGATATGCCACCCTTTACATCTACATCAAACAATATTGAATTACCAGAATTAAGATGCTTTTTAATCTCTGATTTTAGTGTTCCATAGTAATTGCCAAACAGCTGCTCATATTCTGCAAACTCGCCTTCAGCAATCTTATTTTCGAACTCTTCTTTGCTAAGGAAATAATAGTCTTTTCCTTCTTGTTCACCTTCTCGCTTAGTTCTTGTTGTACACGATACCGAAAACCGTACCTCTGGGTACACCTGCATTAGGTGATTAGCCAAAGTAGATTTGCCACCTCCGCTGGGAGATGATAGCACAATTAGCTTCTTCTGAAACATAACTAAACTTCCCTTTCGCCTTGTGGAACATTCAGTTTTTCAAACAGCTCCATAACCTCAGTTATTGTGCTTGACCCAATATCGCCTTTTGTGTGCTGACGGATAGATACAGTTTCGCTTTCTTGCTCACGGTCGCCAATTATTAGTGCATAAGGAATTTTTGCTTGTTCCGATTCAGCTATTTTTCTTCCTACACCTTCGGAGCGGTTATCAAACTTAACTCTGATTCCTTCTGCTTTTAATGATTTTACTATCTTTTCAGCAAATTCATTTTGTCTGTCAGTTATTGGCAATACACTCACTTGCACTGGTGCAATCCAGAACGGGAAGTTCCCAGCATAGTGCTCAATTAGGATAGAGATAAATCTTTCCATAGAACCAAATGGGGCACGGTGTATGATAACTGGTCTGTGTGAGGCGTTGTCAGAGCCAGTATATTCTAACTCAAATCTTTCTGGCATTACATAATCAACTTGCACAGTTCCGAGCTGCCATTTTCTACCTAATGCATCGCGTACGATGAAGTCAATTTTAGGACCGTAGAATGATGCTTCACCTTCGCCAATGAAATAATCCAGTTTTAGCTCATCAGCAACTTCTTGAACTGCCTTTTCTGATTTAATCCAACCTTCTTCGTCACCAGCATATTTATCTGATTCATCATCGCGGAATGAAAGACGTGTGGTTACGTCCATATCGAATGTCTCGAATACTAGTTGAGTTAACTCAATACAGTTAATCAGTTCATCTTTCAGCTGATCTTCAGTACAATAAATATGAGCATCATCTTGAGTAAATCCACGCACACGAGATAAGCCATTCAGCTCACCCGATTGCTCATAGCGATAAACTGTACCGAACTCAGCCAGACGTACAGGTAAATCACGATAAGAACGTGGCTCAGAGCTGTAAATTTGGTGGTGATGCGGACAATTCATTGGCTTAAGCATATACTCTTCGTCTTCCACTTCCATAGGTGCATATTGCGATTCCTTATAATACGGATAGTGACCAGAAGTCCTGTATAAATCTAAGTTCCCTATGTGAGGAGTAATTACCTCTTGGTATCCACGAGCTAATAGCTCTTCTTTGATAAAGCTTTCTAATTTTCTTCTAAGTACAGTACCATTTGGCAACCATACTGGAAGACCTTTACCAACCTTCTGCCCAATCATATAAATACCTAATTCGGGGCCTA
This sequence comes from Bacteroidota bacterium, assembly GCA_040264895.1. Taxonomy (GTDB): domain Bacteria; phylum Bacteroidota; class Ignavibacteria; order Kapaibacteriales; family UBA2268; genus PGYR01. The sequence continues at coordinate 1,802 of JBDQHL010000045.1, read as the reverse complement.
ATTTTTTGTGATCTCGTCTTTGTGCTTCCGCTCTCATTTCCAGGAATTCATCAAGCATGGAAGCTTTTGGGAATGTAATCCCATAAACCCTTGTTAATGTTGGGTTATCGCTGTCCCCTCTCCAGTATGCTGAAGCGAGAGATAATAACTTTATTGCTTTGATAGAGCCAGTATTGGGTATGTGTCCACCACGGCATAAATCTTTAAAATTACCTTGAGTACAGAAAGTAATTTCCTGACCTTTTAGTCCTTCCAGCAAATCTAATTTGTAGTTATTTCCTTTTTCCTCGTAAAACGCGTAAGCCTCATCCCAACTGGCTTCTGACATAACATAGTCAGATTTCTTTTTAGCTAATTCCTTCATTTTGCCTTCTATTTTCGGAAAGTCATCTGAAGAAAGTGATTCGCCCTCTGGCATATCAATATCATAGTAAAAACCATATTCTATGGAGGGACCAATACCGAATTTAACTCCAGGGTATAGCTCTTGTAGTGCTTCTGCAAGTAAGTGAGCAGATGAGTGCCAGAAGAAATCTTTCCCTTCGTCATCGTTGAATGTAACGAACTTTACTATGCTGTTCTCGGTTATTGGGCTGTGTAGTTCATATTTCGTCTCACCATTCAGTATAATTCCTAATGCGTTTCTGGCCAAGCCATGAGATATAGACATAGCTATATCATAACCGCTTACTCCTTGTTCAAATTCTTTTACGTTGCCGTCTGGGAATGTAATTTTCATCTTATTCTTTTCGATATTTTAGTATAAATTTAGACTACAAATATAAGAACAAATAGCGAAAAAGTGATATTGTATGAGTAAGTCTCTAATTTTTCATTATTTTTGTATCAATAAAAAAACATAAACGGAGATTAATAATGAAAAAATTATTGCTTTTAATTACAATTCTTATGGCACCATTGTTTATGGTAGCCCAAGATGATGAGATAGATGAGTTACCATTTGACAATGAACCACTTCGTGATGAAGGTAGAAGTTATTTCGTACTTGCTGGTGGTATGACTTTCGATTGGCTAATGATAAACGAAGACAATCTAAACAGCTTTTCTGAGAATATGCCAGAAGAATTACAGCTTTCAGGCTCAATACAGATGATTGGTGGACAGGGAGTTACTGGTATTCCATGGGTGAAGAACCTTAGAGTTGGTGTATTTGGATATGGTGGAAGTGTTGAATCTGACATTTTGAAAACTGATGATACTGATTTACAGCTTAATGAACCAATAACAGTAGGAACGCAAACAAACTTAACTGCAAGTATGTTTGGATTCTCATTACATTATGGCTATGTTCCGTTTGAACACTTTGCTATTCTCGGGGGAGTTAATGCTGGATGGGGTGACGTAACATTTGAATCTTATAAAGCTAATATCACAGATGAAAGACCGATGATGACGAATAATAGTGAAACACAGAGATATGAAAAGAATTATTTCTTTGCTATGCCAAACATTCAATTTGAATACGCATTAGCTAACTTCATTATCCTTAGAGCAGACGCATCGTACAACTTGACTTTTGCTCAAGATGAGAACTGGACTTTCAATACACTTGGAACAAGCACTCAGAATCCAGATTTTGACTTAACTGGATTAAAAGTAGGGTTTGGAGTGATGATAGGTTTAGTTAATTTTTAATTTGGAATTGGAAACTAAATCTTATTATATTTGAAAATCTGTAAAAAGTAGAAAGAAAAAAAAGAAAACCAGGGCCCATAGCTCAGTTGGTTAGAGCAGTGGACTCATAATCCATTGGTCGGGAGTTCAAGTCTCTCTGGGCCCAC
>JBDQHL010000044.1:0-12409 GCA_040264895.1 Bacteroidota bacterium | reverse complement strand
TTTTGTTACCTTTTTTACTATTAATTTAATTTATAGTAACACTATTCTTGTAGGTTTGAATGAGGCGTTTACTCATTAGTCTTTTAGTTTATGATAATTACAAATCGCATTAGGGAATTGGGATATAAACAAAAATTATTGCGATATATAATCACCACTGGTTGAATATTTTGTATCAGATATAATTATCAAGTACAAATTCTTAAAAATAATTCATTATTATTTGACACAGAAATGAAAGAATGGTTATCTAAGAAACTTTCTAACCTTTATAACCCAAAATAAAACCTTGCAGCATCAAATCATTTATGAAAGCCATACTATGCTGTAACGCTTTTTCATTTTCAACTCCAAATGTTTCTGAAGTTATGCTAATACTTTCTCTAAGGTTTATATTATCTTCAATCATGTTTTGTAGAAGTAGGGCAAAAAATGAAGATATATTGATAAATTTCACTGCTCCGGTATCCTTTTTTCTATACATAAGAACAAAATAACTACCTTTGTTTTCTAGTAGTTCATCGCCCTTGAATTTATGAACGGGATATTCAAAACTCAATAAGTGATGTTCAGGAGTTATTATTAACTCATCGTCTAACATGTCTCCTTCTTCTTTATACTTTGGTATTAATTCATCTTTTTGGGTGTGTAATTCAATTTCTACCCATTCGAAAAATAGAAGTTCATTAAGGTATGGTCTGTTGAATTTTTCTTGATAATCTTTTTTAACACAATAATAGTAAAACTCTTCCGGCATTTTCCATATTTGGGGTGATTGCATATTATGCTCTTTATAATAAGAGTCAATTATTTCTTTCCACTCATCTTCTGTAAGAGTCTTCTTTGCTATTGGATAAGCTGTGCTTATTGATTCTTTAAGAATATTATATGTAAGTCGTCTATAATGGTGAAGCCTGTCCTGCTTTGCACCTTTCAATTCAACCATTTCTCCAGTTTTGCAATAATTCGCAAGTTTTGATTGTAACTCTTTAGTCTCAGCTTTCAGTGGCATTCTCACCTTCCCATACTTTGTCAACTATAGCTTGCAATTTACCAACCTCTTCTTGTAGTTCACTTAACTTAGGAATATTAAAATCCCTTTCTAATAAAATTGGAACTGGATTAATCTTATTAATTGTCCATTCAAATAGATCGAAAACCGGGTCAATTATGGGACTACCATGTGTATCAATAATAGTATCAGGTGATACTTGCTCATGCCCCGCCATGTGTATGTATTTTACTCTATCCAATGGCAATGAGTTGATAAACTCTTTTGCATCATAGTTATGGTTGAATGCATTAACATAAACATTGTTTACATCCAATAATAAGTTACAACCTGATCGCTTTACTATTTCGGAAATAAATGTTGCTTCATCCATCTCGGCAGCAACGGGAGTGTAATAGGATACATTTTCTATTGCAATTGGTCGTTCCAGAAAGTCTTGAACAGTTTTTATTCTTTCTGATACATGTTCAATAGCATCTTCTCGAAATGGGATGGGTAGAAGGTCATATAAGTGAGCATTATCACACTTACTATAGCTTAAGTGTTCTGAGTAAACCTCAGGATTGTAGATATCAAAGAATTCCTTCAAATCTTTGAGAAAATCGAAATCTAAATCATCAGGACTACCAATTGATAAAGATAATCCATGGCACATAACAGGATATTTATCTGCAGCTGCATCCAGTTTCTTTTTCCAATATCCACCCATTTTCATCCAATTTTCTGGAGCAAATTCAATAAACTTAAGTTTATCATCCTCCAATTCAATTAGCTTTTTAGCAATATCTCTTCTAAATCCTAATCCAACTCCGCTTACCATATCTATTTATATCTTGAATTATAAAAAAATATAGGGCTAGTAAAAAATACCAGCCCATTAAAAAATCAAACTACTTAGTGATTAAAGTCCGCAAAAACCTTCACCACACTTACCTTCGCCGCATTTAGCTTCACCTTCTTTTCCTTCAGCGCCTTCTTCTTCTTCAGATTCTTCTTCGCCTTCTTCCTCACCTTCACCACATTTGCCTTCGCCACACTTACCTTCACCGCATTTGCCTTCGCCTAACTTTGCTTCTTCGATATTCAATTCAGCATTATAGTCAACTGCATTTGTGTTTAATAATTCAGCTCTTACCTCATTACCACTGCCCATAGATTCATAGTTGAATATATCTACATTCATAGCGTTTGCAGTTAAACTACCAGCTGCAAGTGTACCTGCTGCTAATAAAGAAAGTTTAGTATTGTTTTTATGACCCATTGTAACACCTCTTAAATATGTTAAAAATAATAAAATTAATCTTTCGCTTTTACATGTTCTACATAGATACATTCGTCCTCTATGTATTCAATTCCGTTCTCTTCAGCTAATCTTTTAGCATTATCATTACTTAGACCAAGCTGTACCCAGATCAGCTCGATATCACCTTTATCTTTTTTTCTTTCTATTGCTTCCTTTACAATATCCTCAGCCTCTGCTGAAGGACGAAAAATATTAAGAATATCTATTTTATCAGGAATCTCTGATAATGTTTTATAGGATTTTTGTTTTAATATCTAATCAGCAATTGGGTTAATAGGTATAACTTTATAACCCTGCTTTATCATATATCCAGGTACAGTAAATGCAGCTTCAGCATTCATCGAATAAGGCACTGAAACAAGTGGAATACGAGGTGACATTTCAGCCTCACCACTTAAGGTTACTCCCAACCAATATTGTCTATCAAAACTGAGGTTAAGAGGATTTACCGTACCCAGATAGACATCAAAAACACCATTATTTATTATTACTGTTTGCTGCTCTGACCATAATTCTATCTGCTCTGAATCAGATGTGTATAATCTAAATTGTATATCATAATTACCATCGGGTAGTGGAATCATCTGCTGATCTGTCAATATACCTTGATATGAAATTTGTTTTGGTATGTCCGAATACAGAAGATGTATTTGACAAAATATTAAAATTAGAATTATAAATATTACTCTTTTCATATCACAACCAACAAATATTCTTATTTTATTTTTACAATTTCTGAATTTGAATCATCATAAATCAATATTTCTAATTCATCACCACCACAAGCAACTATCTTATTGTCGTGAGAGATAGCAGAACTAAAATAAACACTTTCTTCAAATACCACTTCAGTTTTACTTCCTTCTGCATCTATAATAAGCTTACCCAGATTAAAACCGAGATTACCAATTAAGTTAAGTTCCCCATTCATCTCTACAACATCTTCTATTATAAAGAAATCACCTAAGGTTTCATAAATTAATTCTTTGCTATATATATCATTTTGATTAATTAATTTATAGCAACCTGAAAAATCAGAAACATATATTTCATCATTAATTATTGAAATATCGGTAATTAGCTCATCAAACTCTAAGTCAATTACCTCTAAACTATCTGTCAATACATCAAACTTATATAGTAATTCATTCGGTTCTGTTGAACTTCTAAGCCCAAAATATACAACTCCATTGTAGAAGTTCATATCATTCACAGTAGATGTGAACTCTGTTTCTATTCTACCCCAACTTTCTCCTGTATCAGTGCTAATAATCACTGTACCGGACTCACCACTAGCTATGAATATGCTATCATTTATTATTCTTATATTTTTCAAAAAACTAGAAACTCCAGTTGCCTTAGCAGACCAAATATCTCCACTATTGGTACTTACAAGAACAGTGCCATTCTCCCCAGAGCAGATACCAATTTCTTGTTTGGAATCAAGAGAAAGAAGAAGGTTTGTGTTTGTAGTTGGAATTAATTGCCAATCTACTGCATTTTCAGACTTATAGATATTCCCCTCGCTTGAGCAAGTGAAATAGTTGTTATCTAAAACAACAATAGAGGATAAAAAATTATCCTCTATTTGAGTTTTAATAGGATCTTCTAAGCATGATGTCAATAATAAAAGCATGACAAACATGATTGCTTTTGTAAGTTTATTCCTATAAAGGTATGTTTCCATGTTTCTTTGTTGGGTTTTTATCAACTTTATTTTTTAATAAGTTGAATGAATCTATCAGTCTTTGTCTTGTGAATTGTGGCTCGAATACATCATCAATATATCCATAAGAAGCAGCAATATAAGGGTTAGCAAACCTCTCATTGTATTCTTCTTCCAACTCTTTCATTTTTTCTTCTTTATCTTCCGCTTCTTCTACTTGCTTTTTGAAAATGATTTCTATAGCACCTTTGGCACCCATTACTGCAATTTCTGCACTAGGCCATGCAAAATTAAAATCTCCTCTTATGTGTTTACTACTCATCACATCATAAGCACCACCATAAGCTTTCCTGGTAATTACAGTAACCTTAGGCACAGTTGCCTCACAATAAGCATAAAGCAATTTAGCTCCATTGCTAATTATACCTCCCCACTCTTGTTCTCTTCCAGGCATAAACCCTGGTACATCTTCAAATGTAAGTAATGGTATATTGAATGCGTCACAGAATCTTATGAATCTTGCTGCCTTTTTTGATGCTTCTATGTCTAATACACCAGCTAAAACCATTGGTTGATTTGCTACTACACCAATTGACATACCGCCAAGGTGTATAAAACCAACTACTATATTCTCAGCATAATTTTCATGAACCTCTAAAAATTCACCCTCGTCAGCAACTTCTTTTATTACATCTTTTATATCATAAGGTTGATTCGGATTTTCAGGTATTAATTCGTTTAATTTCTCACTTTCTCTATCAACTGGGTCTTTAGTTTCTTTGAATGGAGCTGGCTCTGCGTTATTACTCGGAATGAATTCAAGTAAGTTTTTGACTAATTCAATTGCTTCCAAATCATTTTCAGCGACGAAGTGAGCTACACCACTTTTAGCACTATGAATTGAAGCGCCACCTAAGTCTTCTGGGGTTAGTTCTTCATGGGTTACTGTTTTGACTACTTTTGGGCCAGTTACAAACATGTAAGATGTATCTTTAACCATTATAACAAAGTCTGTTATTGCAGGTGAATATACAGCTCCACCAGCACAAGGACCCATTATAATAGATATCTGCGGTATAACACCAGAAGCTAACGTATTCTGTAAGAATATATCTGCATAAGCCCCTAATGAAATCACACCCTCTTGTACCCTAGCACCACCAGAGTCATTAAGACCAATTACTGGCTTTCCATTCTTTAAAGCCATTTCCATTATCTTTACTATTTTTCTTCCATGCTGTTCAGCAAGTGAACCGCCCAGTACAGTAAAGTCTTGAGAGAATGTAAAAACACTTTTATCATCAACATTCCCATAACCAGTCACAACCCCGTCACCTAAAACAACATTTTTTTCTAGCCCAAAACCAACTGTGTGATGATGTGCTAACATGTCCATTTCTGTGAAGGTGCCATTATCAAGTAATAAATCTAATCGTTCTCTCGCGGTAAGTTTTCCTCTTTTGTGCTGTGCATCAATCCTATCTTTACCGCCACCTTGTAAAGCTTCATCCTTCTTTTCCTTTAAAAGGTCAATTTTCTTACTGTTATTCATATAAAATTTATTTTTTGGTTATCAATCTTAATAATGAATAATTTACTGAATAAAAATGAAAATTCAATATTTCGATTGAAAACATTTCAGAATGATAACAGTATTATATTACTAACATTGGCATTAAATCGAAAACACATAAATTTTTCTTATTTTTGGAACAACAATAATTAACATTCTTCAAATTGATTATGAAACACATTATACTAATTACACTTTTGTTAACATCAGTGCTCAAAACTCAAGACTTACAAAACAATATTGAAAAGTTAAATAGTACTGAGTTATATGATAGAGCAAAAAACGAGAATAATCTATCAGGAACAGCAAACTTTATTGAATCACAATTCAAGTCGATTGGCTTGGAGGATGTGGAGACACAAACTTTCGAAGTAGAGAGTGGTTTAAACATTGACAATAACAGTGTTTCGTTTGGAATTATAGTACCTAGAAGAGGAATTCCAATTGAAAGAATAAAACCAAGTGTTCAAACTTGGGATGTTGAAAAAGATTGGTTACCACTTGGATTCACATCCGAAGGTGACATTGAAGATGCTGAGTTAGCATTTGTTGGATATGGGATTACAGCTGACAGCTATGATGATTATGCTGGAATTGATGTTACAGACAAAGTAGTTATTATACTCACAGACTCACCTGAAGGTGAAGATTCAGAGAAATACAAACAACAATCAAGTTATGAGTACAAAGTAAGAAATGCTAAAGAGAAAGGAGCTGCAGCTGCACTATTTATTAAAGCAATGGGCGATTCTGCTAATGTGTTTGAGCCTGTTATTGTAGATGATTTTAATTCTGGTATAGTTGCTATGCAAGCTAACAGAACTTCTTTAGAAAGATACTTCCCCAAAAAGAAACCACTTATTGATCAAGAAAAAGCAATCAGAGAAATGAAGCAACCTAAAAGCTTTATTCTACCTAATGTATCTGCTAACCTATCTATTAAATTAGAAAAGAAAGAGATAGTATATAAAAATATATATGGTATGATAGAGGGTGAAGATGAAGATAAGTCTGTGATAATCGTATTCCCTTATGATGAATCACTATCAAATGAAAAAATCGAGAACTATGTAAAAAAACAAAATAAATTTTATTATCCATCTGGGAACAACCTATCAGGAATAGCAACAGCGTTTGAGTTGGCCAAAAGATTTAAAGAAAACCAACCACCTCATAACGTGTTTTTCGTTGCTACTAGTGGAGATGAACCTTATTTTGATGGTAGTACTAACGCTGTTGAGCAGTTAGATGATTGGGTTAGCAGTAGCTCTGCAATAATGTATGTAGATAATACAGAAAAAATTCACAAAAAACATGCTGTTATTAACTCTAATGATCCGCTTATAGTTCAGACTTTTAGAGATAACGATAACTTTTCATTACTCAAAGTAGATGCTAAAGAATTGAATTCCAAAGACAACAACCCATTTCTTTTAGCTAACCAAAAGTATGTGAGGATTTCTAATAAACTTAGAAGTTATCCTCCACCCAAAAGGGAATGGAAAGAAAAAGACTTTGAAGATTTGAATTTATATATTGATATGCTAGAAAACGTAGCAAGAAATATAAACCAAGACTAATGACTAAAAAGGCCTTTCAAGTAGATACAAATGATAACCTTCTAGTAAATGGTGATATTTATTTTGATTCACCAAAAAATGCTCAAGTTCTTATTGTTTCCCATGGATTCAAAGCATATAGAAATTGGAGATTTTTCCCCTATATGTGTGAACAGTTCGCTAAAAATAACATAATTGTTATCAATATAGATTTTTCACTTAATGGAATTTTGGATGAAGAAAAAGGGCTATTCGATGTAGAGAAATTTAGAAAGGTAACAGTAACTCAAGAAATTTTAGATTTGAACACAGTTATATCTAATGTTAGTGAGATTTTGGAAAGTGAACTTTCAGAAAATTGGAACGGTAAAGTTTCATTATTAGGGCACTCACTCGGTGGAGCAGTTTCCATAATTACTTCAGCGTACCTTGAAAATATTGAAAGTGTTATTACGTGGGGCTCCATTGGAGATATTGACAGAAATACAGATAGACAAAAAGAAGAGTGGCGAAAAAAAGGGATCATGGAATTTGAAAATAGATTAACAAAGCAAAATCTAATTCTAGATGTAAATTATCTTGAAGATAAATTAGTGAATAAAGAAAAATATGATTTGGAAAGAAATGCTGCTAAATTAAAATCTCCATTACTTATTATACATGGCGGTAGTGATTTTACAGTGAGGTTACACGAAGCAAAATTATTACATAATGCTGCTAAGGATTCTAAGTTAGTTGTAATAGATAAAGCAAATCATACATTCAACTCAAGACATCCTTTCAGTGGACCAAACAAATATTTAGACGAAGCTATTACTGAGTCTATAAAATTTCTGGGAATAAATTGAAAATAGTGATATCTATACTAATCTGTTTAACTCTTACAAGCTGTGAATTGTTTGTAATTGGTAAAAGCACTCCGCAAAAAGAAGTCATTGATATTACACAACAGACTGCAAAAGGTGGTGCTTTGTTGTTTACAACAGAATTAAAATATGGGAATATAAGAGGCGCAGCACAATTAGTTGCAGACAATAAATCAAGAATCAGTGCAGAAAAGCAATCAGAAATATATTACGATTTAGCTAGATTAACTCGAATACTCAGAAACAGAAAAGTTAGTCGAATTATAGCAGACACGCTATCTAATGACTTTCATAATATTAGAATAGAGTATGATTACCTAAGGGAATTTTCTTTTGCTATGCGTGAATTAGACTCGTTGTGGTACGTAATAGAGTATAAGCAAATAAACTAATCTGAATTTTTTACTTCAAAATATAGTCTAATCCATCCGAAAATAAACGCACCACCTCCAATTGGTGTAATGGCACCAAACATTCTGATATCAGTTAATGACAAGATGAAAAGTGAGCCTGAAAAAAAGATTATACCCCCAAGAAATAAGTAGAATACCTGTTTAATATTTTTGCAATCGTACTTATCAGCTATTAGTCCAGTTATAATAATAGCGATAGAATGAACAAACAGATAAAGAACTCCAGTATCAAAAGTATCCACTCGGCTATTTTCTTCAAGTATATCACTAAGAGCATGAGCACCAAAAGCACCAAAAGCAACACCTAACATTGATAAAATAATTCCTGTTTTGATAATTCTTTTTGATATATATCTATTGTTTTGCATTTTTGGTTTAGTATTTGATTGTTTATTTATGTATTTTAACACAACGCAAACAAATCTTTAACGTTTTAAACACAATTAATAGCTAATTTGTTTAAAATAAATTTGAAAATGAAGAATAAGATGAAAAATAGCAACATATTCCCCAGAAAAACCAAGATCCTTTGTACAATCGGACCCGCTGTTAATGGCACAGAAAACCTTACAAGACTTATTTATGCAGGTATGAACGCTGCAAGAATAAACTTTTCACATGGCAGTCACGAGATTCACAAAAAAACGATTAAACACATACGTGCGGCATCAAATATAGCAGGTAAAAACATACCAATTTTGATGGATTTACAAGGCCCGAAAATTAGAATTGGTAATGTAAAAGAAGGTGGAGTTGAGCTTGAAGATAACGCTGAATTCATAATAACAACAAAGCCTCTTAAAGAAGGTACATCCAAAATAGTAAGTACGAATTACACTGATTTGAAGCATGAAGCACTTCCTGGATACACAGTATTATTGGATGATGGTTATATAATGCTGAAAGTATTGGATGTGAACGGCCCTGAAATAAAAACAAGAGTTATAAAAGGTGGAATTCTAAAAAGCAAGAAAGGAATCGTAGTACCAGGTGCAACAAGTAATGCACCTTCACTAAGTGAAAAAGATATAGAAGACTTGAAATTTGGCTTAGAAAATGGTGTAGATGCAGTTGCGCTATCATTTGTTCGTTCAAAGATTGATATTGTAGAACTGAAAACAGCTATGAAAATATTTAAACGTGAAGTTCCAATTATAGCTAAAATTGAGCGTGTGGAAGCTTACGAAAACATAGATGAAATAATTCAAGAAACCACAGGTGTGATGGTAGCAAGAGGAGATTTGGGACTAGAAATGCCTGCTGAAAGAGTTCCGCTTATTCAGAAAGAAATTATTAACAGATGTAATTATTATGGTAAGCCTGTAATCACTGCAACACAAATGTTAGAGTCTATGATTGAAAATCCAAGACCTACACGTGCAGAGGCAAGTGATGTAGCTAATGCTGTTATGGATGGTTCTGATTGTCTTATGTTAAGTGCAGAATCAAGTGTAGGTAAATACCCATTTGAAGCTGTAGGATACATGTCTAGGATTATCGAAAATATTGAAGAAAAATACCCTTATGGTAGTGAAAAATATAAATCAAGCTATGATGGTGGGGATATCTCTGATGCATTAGGTAGTGCTGCTACAATGATAGCTGACCAGATAAATGCGGCAGCAATTGTTACACTAACTAGTTCTGCATATACTGCAAAAAATGTTGCGAATTACAGACCAAGGGTGCCTATTGTTGCATTTACCGACACCGAAGCAGTTGCCAGAAGATTATCTTTCATTTGGGGAGTTGTGCCAAAATTAGTTGATTCACCTGTAAAGACAGAAGATGCTGTAGTAACTTTCAGAGAACAGCTGTTAGAAGAATATGACTTTATTAATGAAGGCGACTATGTTGTTTATGTAGCTGGATTATCAAAAGATAAACCGAACTCCCAGAATATGATAAGAGTATTTAAATTTTAAAGATATATTAGATTTTAAATATTAAAAAACTACAACCTATGAATTTTGGGCTTTATAAATCATTAATTTATATCCTCAAGAAGAATTCTTCTTTTATTTTTGGGTCTCTTTTTATTTTTCTAATAGATTCTTTATCCAACACATCATTTGTTTATTCCATATTATTAATAAGATGCAATAATGACTCACCACTTACATCTGGCATATTCAAATCAAGTAATACTAGCAAGGGCTGTTTACTGATGACAAGCTCTAAACCTTTATGAGGAGATAATGCTTCCTCAACTGTAAAATCATACTTTTCAAGCATATTACGAGTTAATTTTTGCAACCATTTATCATCATCAATAATAATTATAGAGCTGTTAATATTTTTTTTGATTTTCTGCTATTTTCGGTACTCAATTTGCTTACTAAATATGTTGGTAGGTATATAAAACTAAGTTTATAAACTTTTATATTTCTTAAACGTCTTATTATAACTGAATTTCAAGGATTTAAACAAATAAAATATTTGAGCAAGAAAGAGAAAAATAGCAAACAAAACCCATCAAAAAGCAATGATGAATCATCATTTAAGAAATGGACTAAAAGATTATTAATCTTTTTACTGCTATTTGTTGTTTTTATCATTGGTGGTGTAGTTGTTTCTTTACAGTTCAAATCTGTTCGAACTTCAATTCTAAATTTTGCAGAAGGAGAGATAAATAAGTCTTTAAATGCAAAAGTTAATGTGGATGATTTTCGTCTATATAGCCTAAAAGCAATTGAATTATATGATATTTCAATGACCTTGGAATCTGATACTATTGCTGCTATCCCTGAGGCCACTGCATTTTTTAACATAGGCGATCTAATCGATGGTAAGATATTCTTAACTAGTTTGTCTTTGGATAAGGCAGTAATAAATATGTTAAGAGATTCAGCGGGTGTATGGAATGTGAGCAAAATTCCAAGAAAGTTTCCTAATGATACCACCCCACCAGCTGATACAAAGATATTGTTCAGTAATTTAGAAATGAATGATGGTGAATTTAGGATGTATGACCCTTATGCACCTAAATCCAAGAGTAAGGGGTTTAATACAAGTAATCTACACTTAAAGGATTTAAATTTTAGTGGTGAATTATTTATTAGGCCTGCAAAGAAAAAGCTAATCGCTGATTTAATTAATCTGAGTTTTTACGAAGAAATAATGGACAAGAGACTAAGTCCAACGAATCTAACATTTATGATAGATAGTAACTTTGTTAAGGTTGAAGATTTAGAATATCAGAGTGATGTTACAGAGTTAGATTTAAAAGCTGAAATTTATGGTATTGATATTTTTGGTGGAATTAAAGATGGTGACTTTGAATCAGCAGAAATAGAAGTTAAAGCTAACGCTACCCAATTAGATGTGTCAGAAGTATTTACTTTACTCAATATACCTGCAAATTTTAAAGGTAAATATGATCTGGAGTTGGACGCATCTGGCTCTATGAATAATATACTAATAGATAATTTTGATTTAAAGTTAGACAATTCAAACTTACAATTGTCAGGAAACATTAAAGATGTGACTAAAAGTGATGAGTTATACTTTAATTTAAAAACAAATGATACATATCTCACATATAATGATGTTAAAGAATTCTTGAATCTAAGAAGTGATAATTTTCCAAACTTCAAGTATGCAGATTTCTATTTTCTTAAAATGACAGGTCATCCAAAAGATTTACACTTTGATATAAACGCTAACACAGGCGTAGGTAGTTTAATTGGTGATCTCACCGTACATACTCAAGGTAATCTAGAATTAGAATATGAAGGAAAGATAAACAATTTTGATATAAAAGAGCTTTACCCAGAATCAATTTCAACTAATCTTAATGGTAAAGTTAATACAAATATTAAAAATGTAAATAGTAATAATCTATTCATATCTCTTGATTACGAAGGTGGTAAGAATAGAATTGATGATTATAGTATGACTGCTCTAAAAATAAAATTCAATTCAGAAAGATTTGAAACTTTTAGCTTAGATACTATATATGCAGAATTTGGTAGTAATACATTTAGCTATTTACCTAACGAAGTAATAAAAAAATAT
>JBDQHL010000043.1:0-13081 GCA_040264895.1 Bacteroidota bacterium | reverse complement strand
GTTATTGATTCTATACTTTACATATCATACTATATTAGCTGTGGTATTTTTACCATTACTAAGGTACCAGACAATGATGAAAATAATGATTATACCCTTTGCGGCATATGGTGTTTATCAGTTACTTAATTCAACTAAAAAAGAATAACTTATTCAATAAATGTTTCTTTACCAGTTTCTGAACCGAATAATGCTTCTACGTACTTAATAGCATCAAATGGTTGTAAATCAGTTATCTTCTCACCAACACCAATATACTTTACTGGTATTTTTAATTGGTCGGAAATAGCAATAACAATTCCACCCTTTGCTGTACCATCTAACTTTGTTAATACTATACCAGTTATTGGCGCTACTTTAGAAAACTCTTTTGCTTGCTGAAGTGCATTTTGACCTGTAGTTCCGTCTAAAACTAAGAAGATTTCGTTTGGAGCATCTTGCCTATGTTTCCTCATCACTCGGCTCATTTTTTCAAGTTCATTCATAAGGTTAACTTTATTGTGCAATCTTCCAGCAGTATCTATTATTACTACATCGTTCTCATTTTTAACAGCTTCAGCCATTGTTTCATAAGCAACTGAAGATGGATCAGATCCTTGAGTTTTCTGAATAATTTCAACATCGGCTCTTTGTGCCCATACTTCAAGTTGTTCATTAGCTGCTGCACGGAATGTGTCTGCAGCTCCGATTATTACCCTTTTACCAGCATTTTTATAATTATAAGCTAACTTACCTATCGTTGTAGTTTTACCTGCTCCATTGACTCCTATTACCATTATCGAGTGTGGTTTTTTTGATTCATCTATCTGGTAAGTTCTATCATTCTCTGCAGTATTTGAAGTAATCATTAAGCTGATTATCTCTTCTTTTAAAATCTTATATAACCGCTCTGCATCATCAAAATTTTCTTTTTTTACCCTTTCTTTCAGCTTTTCTATGAGCTTTTCAGAAGTGTCAACTCCAATATCTGAAGTAATTAAAATATCTTCAATATCATCTAACAGTTCTTGATCTATCTTTCTACCTTTAAGCAGGTTAGATATCTTATCAGAGAATGACTTTCTAGTCTTTTCAAGACCCTCTTTTAGTCTGTTAAAACCAATTGCTTCTGATGTTTTTTCAACCGTTTTTTCAACAGTGTCAGAGACTTTTTTCTTAAATTTATCGAAGAAACCCATATACTATATCTTAGTTAGATTTTAATAATTTGTAAGCGTTATACATGTAAATTACAAAAGATAATACAAATACACTTGCAACAACGGCAGAACCATAAGTATAAAACCCTTCAATTTTTAATAAGATACCTATGAGTACAATTGCAGCAATGTTAACAGCACCCTTTCCTACTAAATTAGAAGCCATAACTATACCTGTTTTATTTTTAACATATATACCACCTAAGAATATGAGTATATCTCTAGCAACTATTATTATTGCGAGATATGATGGAATTACTCCTTGTAAAATCATAATTACAGCTGCGGTACCGAAGAATAACTTATCAGCAAGTGGGTCTAAGACTTTACCAAAATCCGTTATATCACCTCTACTTCTTGCAAAATATCCATCGAGGTAGTCTGATATAAAAGCGGCTATGCTTATTAGGATTACTGCAGTTATATTATCATTGATTAAATAGTATGCCAAAGGGATAGACATGGCTATTCTGAGAATACTTATATTGTTCGATATATTGAATTTGAACTTCAATATTACTTATTCAAAGATTTAAAATATTTAACTGTTTTATCAATACCATCTTCAAATGATATTTTTGGTGACCAATTGTGCTTAGTTTCGAATTTAGAATAGGAACAAACACTTCTTCTTTGCTCACCTTTTTTGGCTGGCCCATGAAACTCTTCAATTTTACTGTTTGTCTTTTCTTTCAATACTCTAAAAATTTCATTGACATTTGTTTCTATGCCCGTAGTAACGTTGTAACTACCTTCTACTTTTTCTTCTAATGATTTAACATTAGCCTCAACTACATCAGATATATATATGTAGTCTCTTGTAATAAGTCCATCACCATTTATTATTGGCTGTTCATTCTTAATTAACTTGTTTGCAAATATTGCAATAACACCAGCTTCTCCGTTAGGATTTTGCCTTGGGCCAAATACATTACCATACCTCAAAGCAGCGTAACTAATGCCATAAACTTGTTTATAATAATATAAATAATACTCATTAGTTAATTTGCCTATTCCATAGGGAGAAACAGGATTTTTTTTATGTTCTTCAGCGCAAGGAAAATCATCTTGTTCCCCATAGATAGTGCCTCCAGAGGAAGCAAATATTATTTTTTTTACATTATATCTATTGCAATTTTCGTATAGGTTTAGAGAGCCAATAATATTATTATGAGCGTCAAATTTTGGGTCATTTACAGAAACTCTTACATCCATCTGTGCTGCTTGATGAGAAAGGACATCGAAATTACCATCTTCAAAAACTTGGCTTATACCATCATCTTTGATATCCATTTCAACGAACTTAGCCTTTGGATTCAAATTTTCCCTTTTGCCTGTTGACAAATTATCAATAATTGTGACATTATGTCCTAGCTCTAAGTAACTGTCAACAATGTGTGAGCCAATAAAACCAGCTCCGCCTGTAACTAATATATTCATAAAATAGTATATAGAATGTACGAAAATTTAGATTTATACGTCTTATAAAAAAACATATTTCAATAATACTAAATTAAAAATATTTATGCATTATTCTATTCCGATTAGTCAAAGCCAAAGAAAATTAATTAAATCTCTCTACCGAAAAGACAAAAGAGGAGAACATGATTTATTTATTGCAGAGGGCTTAAAATTATGCGAAGAAGTTTTAGACTCTGATTTTCACGTGATTCAATTAATTGTTCGTGAATCACCTTCAAAATCAATAGTTCAACTAGCTGACAAATATAATGATGTTGGAGTTCCAGTATATTCGGCACCAAAACATAAATTCAGACAAATAGTCAAACAAACTACTCCAGAAGGAATAGTTGCTGTAATCGGACTTAAAGAATTAGACTTTGAACCAAAAAAGTCATTTATAGCTTTAGATGGTGTTTCTGACCCAGGTAATGTGGGTACAATAATAAGGACAGCTGAATGGTATGGAATAAATCAGGTTTTCCTTGGCGCTGAAAGTGCTGACCAATTTAGTCCTAAAGTAGTACGATCGTCCATGGGATCAATATTTAGAGTAAAAGTATTATATAAAGAAAACTTAGCAGAATTTATTAAAGATAACTTCTCTGATATTGATATCTTTGCTGCTGATAGTAATGCTAAAACACCTATTGAAAAACTTAAGCATGGTAAGAATTTTGGTATTATCTTTGGAAGCGAATCACATGGATTAAGCGAAGAGCTTAAAGATTTAGTAAAAGACAATTATATATTAGATGGTAAAGGTAGTTCAGAATCACTGAATGTAGCTATATCAGCAGGTATATCTCTTCATTATTTTGCAAAAAATGGTAAAAAATAGTATATTGGAAAATAATCAACAATAGAATTAGAAAATGAGTACTACTTTAGCACTAATTATAATCGCTGTTCTAAGTTATCTTGTTGGCTCCATTCCTATAGCAGTAATTGTTAGTAAAAAACTATATGGTTATGACATTAGAGACAAAGGAAGCGGTAACATGGGTAGCACAAATGCTTTTAGAGTTATGGGCTGGAAAGCAGGTGTTCTCGTACAACTTTTAGACATAGCCAAAGGTGTATTTGCTGTTGTTGTAATAGCAGGTTTGCTCGGCTCAGAATTAACTATCCCTAATAGTACTAGTTTTAAAGATATTACACTCATTAAGATAATGGGTGGTGTATTTGCAGTTCTAGGACATATATTCTCAGCATTCGTAAATTTCAAAGGCGGTAAAGGCGTCAATACAGCTGCTGGTATGCTTATTGGAATAGCACCTATTGATGCAGGTGTAGCACTATTTTTCTTCCTTATAGCAGTTGGTTTTTCTGGCTATATATCACTCGGATCAATTTTGGCAGCTTTCTCTTTGCCATCTTCTATGATTTTTAGGTATAACATATTACATGATTCTATACCAGGATATTGGACAATAGTTTATTTCTTAGTGGGTTTGTGTTTGTTAGTTGTCTATACTCATAGAGCAAATATCAAAAGACTTTTAGAAGGAACAGAAAATAGATTCCCTAAACTACAGATATTCAAAAAATCTTCTGGATGAAGTTTTTTAAATCAAATCCTAAATTTTTAATATGCAAGAAAGTATAGTTGTAGTTGGTGCTGGTGGCTGGGGTACAGCACTATCAATAGTTTTGTCAGAAAATTATAAACAAGTTTACTTGTGGGCAAGATCACCTGAGGTCGTTGAAGAAATTAATACCAATAGAACTAACCAGCAATATCTTCCGAACACAAAAATCCCAACAAATATTAAAGCTACTAATAGCCTTGAGGTTTTCAAAAATACTGAAATAGTAGTAAATGCCGTTCCAACCCAGTATATCCGAGATTTTTACAAAAATTATGATATAGACCTGAAGGGTAAATATATAGTGAATGCCTCCAAAGGAATTGAAAACAAATCTATTTTAACAATATCTGGCATATTTAAAGAAGTTTATGGAATTGATGAGAATCATTACTGTATTTTGACTGGTCCAAGCCATGCAGAAGAGGTTTGCAATAAACTACCTACTGCTATAGTTGCAGGTTCTAAGAATAGTGATTTATTTGAGTTAGTTCAAAAAGTATTTATAACAGATTATTTCCGAGTTTATACTTCTGAAGATGTATTAGGATGTGAGATTGGTGGTGCTTTAAAAAATGTAATCGCTATAGCAGCTGGAATATTGGATGGATTAAAGCTAGGTGATAACACTAAAGCGGCTCTACTTACCCGAGGTTTGGCTGAAATTGCTCGGTTAGGTGTTTCGTTAGGTGCAAATCATAAAACATTTTCTGGGCTCTCTGGTTTAGGTGATTTGTTTGTTACATGCGACAGCAAACATAGTAGGAATAGAAATTTTGGCGAAAAGATTGGTTCTGGTCAAAAAGCTCAAGATATATTAAAACATAGCAAGATGGTAGTCGAGGGTGTTTTTACATCAGAATCTGCTTATGAGTTGAGTAAACAAAATGAAATTGACATGCCAATAACCACTCAAATATACAACACTATCTTTGAAGGTAAGGATCCAAAAGAAGCAATAAATGAGTTAATGACAAGGGATAGAAAAAATGAATGGTATAGCTAAAATATGCTTATTATTTATTCTACTGTCATATACATTGATAAGCCAAACAAAATGGGCTGATACAGTTTATAATTTTACGAGTGAAAAAAATTCTAAACTTAATTCAGCAAAACAAATATTAGGACCTCCCAATACACTTTCAAGCGAATCAACACCAAACTCTTGGTCTCCTATACCAAATTCTGAAAGACCATATGAAATAATAACAGTTGGTTTTAATAATACAAACAAGGTAAATTTCTTATTTCTAAATATGAATCTTGGCAGAAAAAGCTTAAAAGGTGTTCTATTATTTGACAAAGAGAGTAATGAATACAGTTTAGATATTGACAAGTATTTGCTAACTGACGATAATGGAAAACTTACATTTAAAATTGAATTCGATTATGTAATTGAAAGAGCAGAATTAATAGTCGACGTGAATAATACTAACAACGATGTTGAAGTTGATGCTGTTGGGATTGGTATTGACACAACTGGCGTATGGTCCATGAATGAAATAAGAAATAGCAGCTTTGTCGGCAAAATCAAAAACATGGGTATTAGAATTAATTCTATATACTCAGAATTAGCTCCTATTATAAGTGCTGATAATAATACTTTATTCTTTACAAGAGATGGACACCCTGAAAATATTGGTGCAGACAAAAACCAAGATATTTGGATCAGTAAAAAGGATAAAGAGAAAAGATTTTCAAAAACAATTAACCCCTATTCGCCTCTTAATAATGAAAATCATAATTTTGCTTTCTCAACCAACTCTGATGGTTCAGATTTATTGTTGAGTACAAGGTTCGATAATAATACTAATCCTCTTTTAACTCAATCAAATTATTTAAATAGTAATTGGACAGAATTGGAAAATTTTGAATTTACTGACCTACAAAAAACTACAAGCTTCGTAAGTTATAGCTTATCTCAAGGTCAAAATTTAATGTTTGTTTCGATGGCAAGAGAAGATTCTTATGGTGGTTCAGATATTTATTTTTCAAAAAAAGTAAATGGCAATTGGAGTGAGTTAATAAATCTCGGTCCCTCAGTTAATACAGCTTCTGATGAGATTACTCCATTCATAGCAAATGATAACAAAACACTTTATTTTTCTACTGATGGTTGGCCAGGTTATGGAGATAAAGATATTTTTGTAAGTAGATTCGATGAAAAAAATAACAAATGGTCTCAGGCGACCAACTTGGGTAAAGCAATAAATTCATCAGGTTGGGAAGCATACTTGTCTATCTCATCAAGTAATAATCAAGCTTATTTTGTTTCTACAACAAACTCTATGGGTGCAGAAGATATATTCACAATGCAACTCCCAAAAGAAGCCAAGCCAATTAATAGTATAATAGTTAAAGGTAAAGTGACAGATACAAAAGGTAATCCATTGGAGTCCGTTATCGAATACTATGATTTAAATAATAATGAGCTAGTAGGAAATGCAACTTCTAATAATTACGATGGATCTTATCAAATAACATTACCAATAAATAGCTTCTATGGTATTAATGCTAATTTAGACGGGTATTACCCTTTTAGCAAGAACATAGATTTAAATAATAAAAGTGAAAATATTGTTATTATTAATTTAGAGCTAAAGAAAATTGAAATGGATAGTACATTTTCATTGAACAATATATTTTTTGATTTTGGGAAAAGCGAGCTGAATGAAAAATCTACTAATGAGTTAGAGAGATTAGCAAAAATATTAAAGAATGATAAGAGTATAAAACTAAGACTTATAGGATATACAGATTCTATTGGGAACTCTAAAGATAATCAGATTCTTTCGGAAAAAAGAGCTGAAGAAGTATATAACTACTTGTTAGAAAAAGGTATTTCGGTAGATAGGTTAGACTATGTGGGTAAAGGTGAAGTAAAGTCAAATAAAAATATTAAATTACAACAACATAGAAAGGTTATTTTTAAAATTATTGAGATAAGCAAATGATTCTAAATGTGAACATAGACCATATAGCAACTTTGAGAAATGCTAGGGGTGGAGCAGAACCAAATGTTTTGGAAGCTGCATTAATAGCTGAAAAATCAGGAGCAAAAGGTATTGTTTGTCATTTAAGAGAAGACAGAAGGCATATAAAAGATGAAGATGTCTATAATTTGAAAAAAAATGTTGGAACATCTCTTAATTTTGAAATGGCTATGTATGATGACATTATCAATATTGCAATGGATGTAAAACCAGAAGTTGTAACTATCGTTCCAGAAGGAAGGCAGGAATTAACTACTGAAGGTGGTTTAGATGTCATGAGCTTACAACACAAAATTATTGAATTGTGTAAAAAAATGCATTCAAATAATATTAAGGTTAGTTTATTTATAGAACCAGATAAAACTCAAGTAGAACTTGCTAAAAAGGTTGGCGCTGATATGGTAGAGATTCACACTGGAAACTACGCCAACATAGAAGAGGAATCTAAAAAAAATGGTGAACTGATAAGGATAAACGAAGCTGCTTTATTTGCAAAGTCTTTAGGCTTAAGAGTAGCAGCTGGCCATGGACTTAATTTAGAAAATACTACTCCAATAGCACAGATTAAAGAAATAGATGAACTAAGTATTGGACATTCTATAATTGCAAACTCAATAAAACACGGGTTAGAAAATACTGTTGCAAAGTTTATTGAAATAATAGCTCAGAATAAATAAGGTTTACCTAGACTATGTGCGGCATTGTAGGAATTGTAGATTACTCACAGAACTCAAATACCTCCCGAAAATTATTAAATCAAATGACGGATGTCATAGAACATCGTGGTCCTGATGCAGGCGAGATATGGCAATCTGACAACCACCTCTGTGGATTAGGTCACCGCAGACTATCAATAATTGATTTGTCTGATGCAGGTATACAACCAATGTCAACCCAAGACGGCAGATTCACAATTGTCTTCAATGGTGAAATATACAACTACAAAGAAATACAATCAGAATTAATTGACTTAGGTGTTAATTTTAACTCAAGCTCAGACACTGAAGTATTACTCAAAGGATTCAAGCATTTTGGCAAAGGAGTTATTGACAAATTAGTAGGTATGTGGTCATTTGCAGTATGGGATAACGTGAAAAAAGAATTATTTGCATGCCGCGATAGAATTGGTATAAAACCATTCTATTTTCACTATGACAATAATAAATTTGTATTCGGCTCAGAGATTAAATCAATCCTGAAACACCCTGAAATTGCTCCAAACTTAAATTTATTAGAGCTTCCTAATTATCTTAATTACGGTATGTCGAGTAAAAAGGAAAGCTTATTTGCAGGAATCAGGAAATTAGAATCGGGAAGTCATATAACTTTAAGCAAAAATGGCTTAGAAATAAAAAAATACTGGACTCCCCTATCTAGAATCAACAAAGACATCACATTCGAAGAAGCAGGTCAGAAAACCGTTGAGCTTCTGAGACAAGCTGTAAAATCTAGAATGGTAAGTGATGTTCCTTTTGGTGTATTCTTAAGCGGTGGTATTGACTCTTCACTCAATGTAGCACTTATGGCTGAATTGATGGACAGACCTATCGACACTTACACAGTAGGCTTCAAGGAATTAGAAAAGTACAATGAGCTTAAATACGCAAGTAAAGTCTCAAAAATATATAATACAAATCACAACGAGATTCTAATTGACCACGATGATTGCAAAGATATAATTGATGATATCACATGGCACACAGATGAGCCAAACGGCGACCCTGTCTGTATGCCTTTGTATTTTCTAAGTAAGCTAACTCACGAATCTGGTACTACAGTCATTCAAGTTGGTGAAGGAAGTGATGAACAATTTGTCGGTTACAAATGGATGCTTCAAGGTTACAACCTTAGTAATAGCTACTGGAAATATTATCAAGCACTACCGAAATTTTTAAGGAACGCTAGTTATAGTTTTGCCAAGCTATTCTCCCCTATTATCAATAGCGAATTAGCTATGGAGTATATGCGAAGAGCAACAGCTGGACAAGAATTTAGTTGGAGTGGAGTACCAATATTTGGTCAATACTCACAAAGTAAAATGAGAGCAGATAACAGGTTAGATGAGACAATCCCTTACAAGTATGCTCAAGAGCTATTCAGTGAAATAGAATCAATTAAATCAAATGCCGAATACTTTGAGAAGATAATGTATATAGAACAGCAGCAAAGGCTTGCTGAGATATTGCTAATGCGTGTTGATAAGATAGGAATGGCTCATCACTTAGAAGCGAGGGTTCCATTTTTAGATCATAGATTGGTTGAATTCACAACTTCTCTTCCAGATAAGATTAAGGTTCCTAATAAAAAAGAGCCAAAGACCCTTTTGAAAAAGGCAATTGAAGATATATTACCAAAAGATATAATCTATAGAAAGAAAATGGGCTTTGCTGCACCAGTACACGACTGGTTTCGAGGTCCTTGGAAAGGTCTTGCTAATTATCATTTATTTGAGTCAAGTTTTGCCAAAACTGGTATTATAAACTCTGATTATAAAAATAAATTAATTAAAGATTTAGAGAATGGCAATAAACTTGGTTCTCACGTTTACAACTTAGTTGCTCTCAGTGCATGGTACGAAAGGTTTATAGATTAATCTCTATCTACTTTGAGTACAGACTCTCATAGTATTTTCTAAAATCTTTTTCTTTACCCTGTTTTACTATTACTATTGCATGCATATCTGATTTATATACTAAATCAACTAATTCAACGTAATTTTCTAACATTCTGACATCACACAATATATATACTTTCTTGTATAGTTCCTCTAAACCATATCTGTACTCTAATAAAGTCCCCTTTTGATAAATATATTCATCATTTCTGAAGAAATTCTTTTGTGTTACGAACTCAACTTCAGGATATCTATAAACTTGTGAATTAATGGTCAGTAAAGAGGTTTTACCATCAAATATTATATATTCATCCATTTCGGTTTCGAGATAATTAACACATTGGTCAAATGAATTAAACAATTCATTCCTATTTGTTAATCTGGTATTGGTATGTAAATATCCATTATTTAATCTGTTCCAAGCTACTTCGGGTAATGATAATTCTCTCACTTCCCTTTTGAATAAAGTATCAAGTTTTACTTTACTATATGGATAGAAAAAGAAGAATAAAATCTGAATTATAGATATAGAAACTAATAATTTATCAAGTTTTTTGTCCAACCAAATGCCAATTAAAATAATCATAGCTGGATAAATTAGAAGTATATACCCTTTGGAATAGTGACCAAATATAAAAAATAATAGGCCAGGAAATACCCAAATTAGAATGAAATATAAATTGGACTTCGACATTAAATTTATTTTTTTTCTAGTCAATAATTGATAGATACCAATTATAAAAAAGGGAATACCAAAAGAAAGAGCGTAAGAAGAAAAACCAACTATATTTTTAACAATCCCAATTGCAGGCATTGGGTTGTGAGTATCGTACAATCTTAGATATTCACTCACACCTCCAACTGAATTCAAAAGAGGAATAACCCAAAGTGCAGTAACTACAAGACCTAACAAATTTGCTAATAGTATATTTATATTATCTACTCTCCTCTCTCTCCAATACGTATAAGTTATAAACAGAAATAATGGAATAATAAAAAAAGCAGAGCTCATTCTAATTCCTCCCATAATAGAGATAATAGGCAAGTATAAGTAATAAGACTGTCGTTTATAATAGATTAACGCAATAAGAGATGCAAAGAATAAATCATATACATAAGATTCGGGAGTACTTTGATAAAACCATACCAGAGGGTTAGTAAAGATAATCAGAGTATAAAGAAATGAATTTTTTCCATTGAAGTGGAATTCAAATAATTTGAAGATAATGATAGCCGAAAGTACAGACAACAATATTACTAATATCTTCATAGATATGAATGAGCTATTAGTAACTAAATTTACAACTGAGATAGCCTTTATCAACAAATAATATCCAGGTAAATGAGGTCTAGACTCTTCGATATTATAGTCGTAAGCAGCTAAAGCAAAGCCCGCATCATCATCTGATAAAAATACATCAGTATCAAGAAATGTAATCATACGAGAGAATAGTACAAATAGAATTATGCCTATAAAATAAATCTTCGTATTCTCGTTATTCATTTACTTGCTTAATTGTTATATTTACGAAATAAGAAATTCAAATTAAAAAAAATAGGTTTAAATATGTACGGAAGTATGAAAGATTATCTAAAATCAGAAATAGAAACATTAAGGGACGAAAAATTATATAAAATTGAAAGACAAATAGATTCTCAACAAGATTCTCAAATAACTGTTAACGGTAAAAGAGTCCTCAATTTTTGTGCTAATAATTACTTAGGTCTATCTTCTCACCCGAGAGTAGTAAATGCAGCTCATAAAGCTATGGATGAACGTGGATTTGGATTAGCATCTGTTAGATTTATATGCGGGACCCAAGATATTCACCTTGAGCTAGAAGAAAAGATTTCAAAGTTTTTAGGAATGGAATCTACAATTTTATTCAGCTCTTGTTTTGATGCAAACGGTGCATTCTTTGAGCCATTTTTTGGTAAAGAAGATGCTATTATAACTGACGCGCTTAATCACGCATCCATTATAGATGGAATTAGATTAAGTAAAGCACAAAGATGGATATATAAGCACTCTGACATGAGAGACGTAGAAGAATTAGACGAAGCTACAGAAAAAACTGCAAAAGGACTAGAAAGATGCCTTAAAGAAGCACAAGACTGTAGATTCAGAGTAATAGCTACAGATGGAGTTTTCTCAATGGATGGAGATATTGCCAGATTAAATGAAATATGTGACTTAGCAGAAAAATATGATGCTATTGTAATGATTGATGATTGTCATTCAACAGGGTTCATGGGTAAAAACGGACGTGGTACTCACGAGCATTTCGATGTTATGGACAGAGTTGACATCATTACTACAACCTTCGGTAAAGCACTAGGTGGCGCATCAGGAGGGTGTATATCTGGTAGAAAAGAGATGGTAGAATGGTTAAGAAACAAGGGAAGACCTTACTTGTTCTCTAACTCACTTGCACCAGCAGTTGTGGGAGCAACTTCAGAAGCTATAGATATGATTACGGAATCAACTGAACTTCTTGACCAAATTAGAAAAAATACCAAAAGATTCAGAAATGATTTGAATGCAGCTGGATTTGATATCATAGAAAGCGAGCATCCAATTGTACCAATTATGTTCAGAAACTTTGACGATAGTGCTAAGTTAGCTGTCGAGTTTGCTGACAGAATGTTAGAAGAAGGAATATATGTTATTGCATTCTCATTCCCAGTTGTACCAAGAAAAATGGATAGAATAAGAGTTCAACTTTCTGCTGGACACACTGATGAGCAAGTAACAAAAGCTATCGAGGCATTTATAAAAGTTGGTAAAGAGCTGAATGTCATCGACTAATGATTTAAAAGAAGGCCGCGATTATTATATTGATGATCGTGGCTTTTTTGTTTTTACAGAAGAGTATCACAAAAAACGAGGCTTTTGCTGCAAATCTGGCTGCAAACACTGTCCTTATGGGTTTAAGAAAAAGTAATGTACAAGGCATTTAAAAATATATTAATCTATGGATTCCTAATATTAGGATTCGCTCTATCCTACTATTTCTATGATTTGGGTAATAATCTATTGGCACTAATTTGTTTAATAATTGGTGTGGGTTACCTATTAGAGATTATATTTAAAAAATCAACTAATAAGAAAGTCCAATTCTTTGTAGATTTAATTATTGTAACTGGATTTACTTGTTTAGTAAGCTACTTTCT
This sequence comes from Bacteroidota bacterium, assembly GCA_040264895.1. Taxonomy (GTDB): domain Bacteria; phylum Bacteroidota; class Ignavibacteria; order Kapaibacteriales; family UBA2268; genus PGYR01. Next base: position 48 of record JBDQHL010000043.1, on the reverse strand, counting down.
TATACTACTTTTTAATTAATCCTTTTTGTTCTATCGGATATATATACC
>JBDQHL010000042.1:0-13230 GCA_040264895.1 Bacteroidota bacterium | reverse complement strand
GTAATTGAAATTAAAAATAATAGAATATACTTCATATATATTTGAGTTAGTTTTCCTTATATAATCTATAGACACATTAACAGCTAAAACGTCTCAAAAAATAGGAAAATAATTTTTTTAATCCCTGAATTGGCCACAACCAACATATTTTGTACCATCAAGCCTTATTATAACCATATATGTCTCAGTATCTTCTCTTTCATAATTGTGACATTCTCTGTCTAATATGTTGTATTCAAATAACATACCATCTTGAGTATGCTTATGAAGATAGTCCATATATTTATCTTCACCGATATTGAATTTTATTTCATTATCCATTCCTTTCATACTAAAAGAAACGTCCTTTTCTGGGCTAATATTTAAACTCCAATAGGGGCTGTCTCCAGAAGCACTGAACTTTTTATCATAAGGGTCTGAGCAACCTGCTAAAAAAATAATAGTAGATAAAACTGCTATCTTCAGATACATAATAACTTTATTCATATTTTAAATTTCTCCACTTAGCAATACTGCTTTTATTAATTCATCCAAATCACCATCCATAACTGATGTTATATCAGATGTTTTATATTCAACTCTCGCGTCATTTACCATCGTATAGGGTTGGAATACATAAGATCTAATTTGACTACCCCATTCTATCTTCTTTTTTGCTCCCTCTATCTTTGCTTTCTCAGCTTCCTCTTCTTCCATTTTTTTCTTGTAGAGAGCTGATTTCAACATCTTCATGGCTAGGTCTCTATTCTGTAATTGTGAACGCTCTTTTTGACAAGAAACGACTATACCGCTTGGTTTGTGTTTTAACCTTACAGCTGTTTCCACTTTGTTTACATTCTGACCACCTTTTCCACCAGCTCTAAATGTATCCAATTCCACGTCTGCCGGATTTATTTCTATCTCAACATCTTCTTCTATCTCTGGATAAATATAGACACTTGCAAAAGAAGTATGACGACGAGAATTTGAATCGAATGGTGAAATTCTTACCAACCGATGTACCCCATTCTCTGCTTTTAAATAACCGTAAGCAAAACTTCCTTCAATCTGAATAGTAGCTGATTTAATCCCAGCAACTTCGCCTTCTTGTTCATCTATTAACTTTGTAGTGAATCCTTTTCTCTCAGCCCATCTTAAGTACATTCTAAGTAGCATTTCAGCCCAGTCGCAGGCCTCTGTGCCACCTGCACCAGAGTTAACTGTCAGAATAGCATTGCTACTGTCGTCCTTTCCAGCAAGCATATTCATAATTTCAAGCTCACTAACTTTCTTAATCGCCTTATTGAGCTCCTTGTCTATATCTTCCTCTAAACTTTGATCAGCCATTTCGTCTGCCAAAGCAACCATAGCTTCAGTATCACCTACGGATTGTATAGCTGAGTAGTAAGTATCTATCCAGCCTTTTTTGTCGGACAGATTCTTCATTATTTTTCTTGCATTGTCAGAATCATCCCAAAAGTCAGGTGTCTCTGATAACTCTTTTAACTCCTTTAATTTTTTCTCCTTAGACTCAACGTCAAAGGTACCTCCTAAGCTGTTCTATCTTTTCTTGTATTTTAGCTAATTCGGATTTTTGAACATCAAACATGTAATTCTCGTATATATGTTAAGCACTAACAAGCAATTTAACAGATTTAAGAGTGTTAAAAAAACTAAGTACTGTTGAAAACTAATTGCATATTATTTAGTTAATTATTTGAATAGCTTATCTTCTAGTTTTAAATTACATTTATAGCAGCAAATAATAAGTATAAAAACACGTCTTTAAGCATTCAAAACACATTTAACCATAGAAAAATGTAATTGTTTTCTAATAAAAGTGTCTTTATAAGTAAGAAGAGAATTAAAATTAGGTGATTATAATGGAAGGAAATTTCTCAAGTAGGGTCAATGATGTAATTAAGTTGAGTAGGGAAGAAGCCCTAAGACTCGGCCATGATTACATTGGCACTGAGCATTTGCTCCTCGGAATCATTCGAGATGGTGAAGGTATTGCCGTCAAGGTTCTAAGGAATTTGGGTGCTGACCTGTTCAAATTAAAAAAAGGTATAGAAGAGACTGTGAGGCCTAGTGGAACTACAGTTACCTCTGGTAATATACCACTGACTAAGCAAGCAGAAAAAGTATTGAAGATAACTTATTTAGAAGCTAAACTGTACAAATCTCAAAAAATTGGTACTGAGCATCTGTTACTCTCACTTCTTCGTGATGAGGAGAATATAGCGGCTCAGATACTAGACCAGTTTAACGTGAGTTATGATTTGGTTCGTGATGAGCTTGATAAGATAATTAAAGGTGCCTCACCTTCGGACGAAGGAGAATCTTCGTATATACCGAAGAAGGGTGAGAAAACTGCTCAGTCAAGAAAGAAAGAAAAAGTAAAGACTCCTGTATTGGATAACTTTGGTCGTGATTTGACTAAAATGGCGGCTGAGAAAAAGTTAGATCCAGTGATAGGTAGACAAAAAGAAATCGAAAGACTTTCTCAAGTTCTTTCTAGAAGAAAGAAAAACAATCCAGTTCTAATTGGTGAACCAGGTGTTGGTAAAACAGCTATAGTAGAGGGGCTAGCCCTTCGTATTGTTCAGAAAAAGGTATCGCGTGCTTTGTATGAGAAGAGAATAATTACTCTCGATATTGCTTCGCTTGTGGCTGGTACTAAGTACAGAGGTCAATTCGAAGAGCGAATGAAAGCTGTAATCAATGAGTTGGAAAAAGCTGACGATGTGATATTGTTTATAGATGAGATTCACACTATAGTTGGTGCTGGTGGAGCTTCGGGGTCACTTGATGCTTCAAATATGTTCAAACCAGCTTTAGCTCGGGGTGATATACAATGTATTGGAGCAACCACACTCGATGAATTCCGTGAGAATATTGAAAAAGACGGTGCACTGGAGCGTAGATTCCAAAAGATTTTGGTTGAGCCACCTTCAGCACTCGAGACACTGAAGATATTAAATAAAATCAAAGACGCTTACGAAAAGCATCACCATGTTATTTATACCGATGACGCAATAGAAAATGCTGTCAGATTAGCTGACAGATATATCTCGGAAAGGAATTTCCCTGATAAAGCAATCGATGTAATCGATGAAGCTGGTGCCAAGGTGCATCTTGAAAATATTGATGTACCGATTAGTGTTATTAATCTGGAAAAAGAAATCAAAAAGATTAATGAGCAGAAAAATGATGTTGTAAAAAGACAGAATTTTGAAGAAGCTGCAAGATTAAGAGATCTCGAAAAAACTAAACAACAAGAGCTATCAACTGCTAAGGACGATTGGGAAAAACAAGCTGATAAATTGGTATTCCCAGTGTCAGAATCGGATATATCAGACGTTGTTTCTATGATGACTGGTGTACCAGTAAGTAGGGTAGCTGAATCTGAATCGAAGAAATTGCTATCGCTTGCTGACGAGCTGAAAGAATCAGTAGTTGGTCAAGAGCAGGCAATTGTACACTTAGCTAAGGCAATCAGAAGAGCAAGAGCTGGACTGAAAGACCCGAAAAGACCGATTGGTTCATTTATGTTCTTAGGTCCAACTGGTGTAGGTAAAACTGAATTAGCTAAATCATTATCTAAGGCAATGTTCGACACTGAAGATGCTATCATTAGAATAGATATGAGTGAGTATATGGAGAAATTCTCTGTATCGAGATTAGTAGGTGCACCTCCGGGATACGTTGGATACGAAGAGGGTGGTCAGCTTACTGAGAAAGTGAGAAGAAAGCCATACTCAATAGTATTACTCGATGAGATTGAAAAGGCTCACCCAGATGTTTATAATATTCTACTTCAAGTATTTGACGATGGTATATTGACTGATGGACTTGGCAGAAAAGTTGATTTCAAGAATACTATTATCATTATGACTTCGAACGCTGGTACTAAGGACTTGAAACCAGGCGGTAGAATCGGATTTACTGATATAGATACAGTTGATGACTATGATGAACTTAAAAGCTCAATCGAGGAATCAACTAAGACTATCTTTAGTCCAGAATTCATAAATAGAATAGATGACTTTATCATATTCAGAAAACTATCTAAGAAAGACATAAAAGAGATTATCGATATTCAGTTGCTACAAATTCAAGATAGAATGAAACTACACGATATGAAATTAGAGATTAGCGAGAATGCTAAAGACTTCATAGTTGATAAGGGATATGACGAGAAATATGGTGCTAGACCTCTTCGAAGAGCATTGCAGAAACACGTAGAAGATGAGTTAGCCGATGAGATATTGAAAGGCAACTTACTCCACGGTGCTACTGTTAAGGTGCAGTATGACAAGAAGAATGAAAAACTGAAATTCTTGTTCATAGGTGGTGAAGAGAAAGTAGATGAGAAGGAACTTCTGAACCAAAAATTAGAAGAACAAAACGAAGCTACGGACAGCGAAATCAACATAGATGAGGATATTAGCAAGAACTAATTTCTGACTCAAATAGTATTATATATATGGGCTACTCTTTTTGAGTGGCCCTTTTTTTTGGGTGTTTACTTGGGGTGTTGGGTTAGCTGCTTGGTTATTAATTCAACCCATTCCTTTTGTTTGATATAATTTTGTGGTAAAGGGTGATAAAAAGCAAATTCTTTACCCTTTTTATTGATTCCAAAGCTATTTTTCAGACCAATTCTCTTAATTGCTGCAACAGCCAAAGGATTTAATCTATCATCGACACCCCAAGCAAAAATGGTTTTAATTCCATCTTCATAATAATTATCAAAATCTGTTTTCCGACTCTCATCAAAAATCGAATGGTTGATGTTTTTAGAATCTAATTCAGATAATAAATCTAATAACTTACTGCTTTTAGTTTCTCTTATATCTGATAGATTAAGTATTCTTGCATAATCAATACCACAATTTAACATAACTTCCATTATTCTGTATTGTGTTTTATCTGGTAATGCTAACACTTCTTTATTTTCATTAAAGCTATCATCAACGGGTCTAGAGTTGCCAGGATTCATCATTACAACCAATAATTCAGGTTTTGACAAGTTAGTGTCTTTTCTTCTGATATTTAATACTTTTCTAAACTTGTAACCTTTTTGATTATAGAAAATACCAGTTACTTTAAATTTCATTTTCATTATTGTATTTGTATATTAACCAGTTTTATTTAATTAGTTTTAAAACCTAGATTTTTAAGCAGTCATTTCGCATTTGATATAATCGATGTTGGACACAGTTTTTTATTTCTTTTTCATTTTAGTTTTGTATTCAAGCCAAATAGTCAAAACATTTTCAGCGTCACTGATTTCAATGTCTCCTGAAGTGTTTATTATTGTCAGGGAAAGGTCGTCAGTCAACTTTTTCTCAACCCGTTTTGTGTTCGGCCACATTAGTCCTAATTCTTTGTTCTCTAAGAAGCATTTTCCGATAACGTAATTAGGTATCACGTCTAAATGACTGTCCTCATTGTCGTGAGGCATTAATTCATCCATTCCTTGTCCAACATCTTTGTGTAGGTCAAATCCAATTTCTTTATCAAGTCCATCCAATGATTTTTGTAAATGAGATATGTTATTTACATAATTCGTACAATCTGGACATTCGCAAACAAATCCTTTCTGATTGTTGTAGAATTTTTTAGTTGACTCAACGTCAATTTCAAGTTTAATATGTCTAAGATCTATGGTCTTCATTTAAATTGTGTCCAACATTTATATATAATCAACTTAAGAAATTTATAATAAATTTCTTCTAAACATCATTATAAGCAGCCATATTTGTGGTACAAATAGTATATTCATTATCTATTCAGTTTATCCAACCACTAAAAAATCATATTCATGTAGATTAGATACTTTAATTATAAATGTCTAAGCTACAATATACAAAAAAATCACTCCCTAATAATAAGAAGTGATTCTAATATAATTTTTAAAAAGGGAGTAGAATTAATAGTCTTTTATAACCCTACGAGCTGCACCCCAGATTGTAAAATCATCAATATCCATAATTCTTATGTCTTCATAGTCTTCATTTTCAGAGCGAAGAATAGTCTTGTTATCTGAAAATACAATTCGTTTTACGAATGGTTTTGAGTTCAAGCTACCGACTATTATAGTTCCAGAAGTGATAGGGTAGTTGCTATTTACTAATACTTTATCACCAGAGTTTATTCCAGCATTTATCATAGAATCGCCAGCTACTTCAACGAGAAAAGTATAGCCATTTTCGTCTATTACTTCCTTATTAAGGTCTAAGCCATTTGTTCTAAGGTTGCTTTTCAACCTATTTTTGCTGTAAATACTGTTGTAATTCTTATTGCTAATTATTCTATTATATAGAGTCAATTTTCATCCTTTCTAATTTTGTCCTTACTTTCTGCTATCTTATCCTCATAAACTATGCCAAATGATAAGTCACTGCATTATAATAGCTAAAACCAACAAACTGTTAGGCAAATATCGCCGACTGCTATCTCAGTTGCGATTATTTCCTAATTTATCTTATTTTTGTGGCATTATATTTAACTCACTTCAACCATAAGAAAACTTTTTGCTTTTTAATTCATTTATATTCCTAATCTTCTTAGCAGTGGTGCTACCATTGTTTTACTTTCTGAAAAGAAAAGAATGGAAGAATCTACTTCTCTTAACTGCAAGCTATTTTTTCTATAGCTATTGGGATTGGCGATTTAGCTTACTTCTAATGACTTCTACGCTTGTTGACTTCTATGTTGGTAAATTCATACACGAAGCAAAAGACAAGAAAAGAAAAAAGCATCTGCTTTGGGTAAGCTTACTTGTGAATTTAGGCATTCTAGGATTTTTCAAATATTTCAATTTCTTTGTTGACTCATTCCAATCAGCTTTTGGTACAGAGCTAGATTTTCTTCACCTTAGTGTTATACTTCCTGTTGGGATTTCTTTCTATACATTCCAGACAATGTCATATACAATTGATATATATAAGGGGGAGCTAAAGCCGACTAATAGCTTGATGGACTTTGCACTTTTCGTATCGTTTTTCCCCCAGCTTGTTGCTGGACCTATAGAAAGAGCAAAAAGCTTATTACCTCAGTTAGGGAAACGATTAGCAACCTCTAAAATTCAGATTAAAGAAGGTATAAATCTAATCGTAATGGGGCTATTCCGTAAAGTGATAATAGGTGATACATCTGGTCGATTTGTTGACCATATATTCAATGATTTATATAACTACAACTCTATCGAAATAGCATTTGCCGTGTTGATATTTGGGATTCAGATTTATGCAGATTTTTCTGGCTACAGTAAGATTGCTCGTGGTGTAGCTAAGCTTTTGGGTGTTGAGTTGATGGTGAATTTTTCTCAACCATATTTGTCAAGAAATATCACAGAATTTTGGCGTCGGTGGCACATATCACTTTCAAAATGGCTTAGGGACTATCTTTATATTCCTTTAGGTGGCAACAGAAAAGATGAATCAAGAACATATATCAACCTAATGGTGACAATGCTACTAGGTGGCTTGTGGCATGGTGCTAGTTGGAATTTTGTTATATGGGGGGCTTTGCACGGTGTTTATTTGGCTATCCACAAATACTATTTGAAGCGTAAAAGCAGAAGTATTAAACAAGAAAACAACCTTAGTTTAAAAGATATATCTAAAGTTATAGCAACATTTGGGTTAGTTTCGTTTACATGGCTCTTCTTCAGGTCAACCTCCTGGGAATCTACGGAGCAAATCTTCAGCAAGTTTCTTGAATTTGAAATTAGTGAGTACACTTTTCTATTCTTGCAGATATTGATTGCTTACTATTCAATTTCATTTTTATTGGATTACTTTGAGTATAAGTATGGACAGAATTTTATATTTAAGATAAAGAATAAAGCATTTTCTTATGGCGTACTGACTATGATATTTGCTATCACATTGTTGTATATGTTCCAAGCAGATCCTTTACCATTTATTTATTTCCAATTCTAATATGAAGTATATAAAAAACATATTATTCTTTTTGTTTGGAATGGCAGTTGTTGCTTTGGTAGCTGAGTTATTTATTTCAAAAGCAAAAGTGATAGAGTATTCACTAGGGCAATATTACGAAGACATTGGCAAAGGACTTCCAGAAGACAGGACTTCACTTATGTTTACCGAAGGATTCGGTATATTCCACACAAATAGTGATAGATATATAGGTGAAGGAAAAGGTTACAATGGACCACTAAGAAAGAGCCAATCGAAGGACACAATTAGAATTGCTTTAATAGGGGATTCTTTCGTGGAGTCTTTTCAAGTATTTGAAAGAGATTATTTTGGCTCAATTGCTGAAAAAATACTCAATGAACAATTCCCTGAATATACTATAGACATTCAGAATTTCGGACGTGCAAATTTCGGTCTAAATCACATATATGCATATCATCAGGTATTTATGAATAATTTTAAACCTGATTTGGTATTATACTTTTTATCAAACGGAGATGTTCATACAGGTCCTCCAACTGCTTTGTATCCTTATTGCTATTTGGAAAATGATTCTTTGATAATTACTACCAATTACCCTCAGTCAGATATAGACAAGTATAAGCGAGCTGAAAAGTGGTTGAGTACATCAATCATTGCAAACTTAATCAATAATGCCCGTCATACAATTAGGAAGCAAGATTTGGCAGCCGTGCTTTTCGGTAATGTCTATAATTGGTTCGCTGAGCCGAAAAGAGAAAAACCACTACTGGACAGCACTTATGAAGTTGCACCAATAGTAGAGAGTATAGTAAGCAAGTTAGATAGTAATACTATTTTGATAAACAGAGACAAGTTGCCACTGTATGATGAATTTACTTCTGTAGTTCATAAAAATGATGTTGAGTATTGGTCGCTATACCCAGTATTAGACTCCGCTGAAAAGGCAGGGGTAAGAACTAATTATTGGCCAGTAACTAATAAAACAGGTCACTGGAATATTCAAGGACATGAGATAGTAGGGAAGGAACTTGCTAAACTGTTAGATGAAAGAATTAATAAGATAATTGAATCATCTGGTAATTAGTTTGAGAATCTTTGTCTTAGTTCTCTTTCAGTATGAATAATTGGTAAAGTAAGAGCTGCAATCATAATGAGCAGAGAAAGAACAAAAGCAACTCCTTCGTTTAGCCAATTGGTAACAAACTCAAGTACAAATGTCAGTAAATATATAAAGCTATATCTTAGCATTAATTCCGTGGAATATGATTGAGCAAACTCCCAAGCTTCCTGAGATTTCATTGATCTACCAGTTCTATAACCATAAAGTGAATTAATCTTCTTCGGAGGAAATTTCTTCACAATAGAAAAAATAACTAGAAGTAATGAGCCAATAATTAATGGCATAAAGAATAATGGGTTTTCAAGAAAATTCATGGTTATAAATTTTGTTATATTGTTCTAAGAATTAACTAAAAATATAAAATTAAAGGAAATGAATGAAAAAAATAATCTTAGTACTTTTACTCGTATTAATTTCATCAATCAATTCATTTAGTCAGCAAGAAGAAATCCAAAGTGATTTTGAAGACTATTTGGAGTTGATACAAAGCCAACAGTTTGAGAAAGCTATGGACTATATGTATCCAGAATTTTTTGAATTGATGAGTAAGGAGATGATGGTATCTCTGATGGAGCAAACATTCAATACTCCCGAGCTGACAATCTCGCTATCTGACCCAACGATAGATAGTGTTGGTGTGGTTGAATATCTTGATTCTATGTACTTTGCACCTGTTAACTACACCCATATAATGACAATGAAGTTTAATCAAGGAGAGGGAGACACAGATGAGGACATTAAATTCAGAGATGAAATGGCAGTTGCTTCATTGAAAATAAAGTTCGGTGAATACAAAGTAACATATGATTCTGTGAGCAAAGAAATGCTAATTACCTCAAGTAAATTAGTCTATGCTCGCTCTAAAAATGGTAAGACAAATTGGAAGTTTATAGAATTAGATCCAGAAAATATGTTCATGATAAAGTCAATGTTGCCAGAGGAGATTTACAACAGAGTTAGTCAGTAATCTCAGATACAAACTGCATAAGTATATTTAGGTCAACATGATCCATTATTACTATTTTTCACCACTTGTTGTTGCCGTCGTGGCTTTCTGGAACTAATCCATAATTGTGAGCCAAATCTTCACTTATCTGGACAGATTTTATAGTAACAATATTCATGTCTTTGTCACGGAAATAAGAAATACCCTTTTTATCCAACTCTGAACACAGTCTATCAGTTCTATAAATCAAAGTCTGCATTTTCTCTAACCATCCATAAGGACCATAAGTCATTAATATCATCCAAACTGCTATTGCATTTGCTCCAGTGCGAGAGCCGATCAGAGTTAGATCCATTCCTGATACATACTGAGCCTCTTCTGTTATGACATATTCTATAAGACCCTTTTTTGCGAGAAATACTCCTGTGCCATAGGGTGCTTGAAGCATTTTGTGTGCATCTATAGTAATAGAGCTCACTTTAGGGTTGGCAAAAGTCAAATCTTTATTTTTTGAAGTGACTGGATGAATAAATCCGCCATAAGCACCGTCAATGTGTAGCTTATAATTAATATTTTCAGTTTCTAAGCGGTCGGTATATATATTTACATCATCAACAGAACCGAACATGGTTGTAGCCATATTGGCAACAACTATGAAGTATTTTTTACCATCAGCTTTGGCATCGTTTAGTGCTTTAGTTACACTTTTTTTGCTGATTTTTCTGTTTTCTTCATTTACTTCTGCAGCATATAGTTCTAAGTTAAGAAGATTAGAAGCCTTAGGTAGTGAGTAGTGAGTATCTTCGGAGCAGAGTAATGCGATTTCATTATGAGCTGCATTGTGTTACTTTATGTAATAGTTTCTATATATCCAACATGCTTGTATATTTGCTTCCGTCCCACCTGAAGCTATGTATCCATCTTGAGCATCAGAATCGCCATGGAGTAAATCTTCAGCTAATATTTTAACAACTTCTCTCTCTATCTCGTGAGTACCCTCGAAGAACTCTTATGAATCTCCAAGTGTATGACAACCTATGTGATTGGGGTTATGAATCAAAGTACTCATATAAGGAGCATCATCTAAGAAGGAGGCATGACTATAAAATACTTTATTGTCTAAATGAGAGCCAGGTATTCCAATACTAAGATCATTCTCAAAATCAACATTTTTAGCTAAAGCACTAAAAACTTTTTCTTTTATTTCTTTGCTATTTAGTTTCTTCCAGTATTTCATAGGTATAGTTACTTAAGTAAAATAAAATTTTCACAAAAATAAGGTATTTTAGTCTTAAATAAAATGTTTATGTTATCGGTTTTTCCAAAGGACGTCACCATAATATAACTTGGTTTCGCCACTGGCAGTATCGGTTGTTTCTATAAATAGTCTGTAAACAACATTTCTATAGAGTATATCTTCATCGAAAGTGAATTTTATCTGTTCGTATTGGACACCAATATTTCCGGTATATATTTCTTTTTCAACTATACCTTCAGTTAAAGCTAACCAAAGCTTTATTTCTCCATTGATGGCTGAGCCCAAATTAAGAGTTATTGTGTCAATTGCAGGAAGGGGGTGTGCACTAAAAATACATAAGTGATTATCTCCAAATGAAACTATTTCATAACATTCAGGGTGCCAATCAGAATCTACCTCTTCAATTTTTTCTCCTTTTTCATTGAATGTACTTACTCCAGAAAAATCAGATGGAGGTTCGTAGCTACTACCAATATCATCGCTGCATGAAATTAATAATGAAAAAGAAAAAATTATGAGGGCGAGTTTAATCAAGAGATTTGATATTTTTTGTCAGATTAATTAAGACTAAGATAGTAATAATTATCAAATTAACAGACATACTATTGATGTTCCTAAATGAGAACAAATCGTTACTCTCAATATAGTTAAATATAATATCAACAGAATAAAGCATTACAAAAGACAAAAATACAAATATAACCGCATTGAATGTTAGGTATATACCTGAAACTAAATCGTTTTGAGTGTATGTTTTTTTTGTTTCTTTTCTGATTAGAGGTATTGTCTTAATAACTATGATTAGAGTAATTGTTTTAGTTATTAGTTCGTTAAAACCGGATATCGTATTCTCAGGAAATATGAAGCTAAAAAACAATTCAACCAAATATAGAATTAATCCGAATGGTAATAGAAGAATAGCAATATTCTTAAATAAATATAAGATTTCTTTTTTTGTCATTATCTATTAGATCTAGACTTAATTAATTCTGATGCATAATCTTCATTATGCCATTGTACTATAGATTCAATACCATAGGCGTTTGTAAGCCAAATACTAAATATATTTTTCATGTCATCAGTAAGTGTTTCACTTTTATTTACTCTTAGAGATTCTTCATCAGGAATAGTAATGATATAATCCATTTCGTTTCCATCTCTTATTACAGAGACTGCTCCAATTGGTTTCACCTCCAAGAGAGTCTGAATTGAGTACTCTTGAGTTATCAAAAAACCGTATAGCAATTCACCTTGGTCTTCTCCACCTTTATGAGTAGATGGAAAAAATCCAAAATTTGCTGGGAATGGCATGAAATCTACACTCGAATATTCACCGTCTTCAGTATAAACTTTGAAACCATTAGTTTCATTATCATACTCATAATTTTCAACGCTACCAGCTGGATTCATCACAATAAAATGTGGCTTGTCATTTTTAGAAAAAGTATTCAAATCATCAAAACTTTTTTTCTCTTGACAAGCTGTTAGAATTGCAAAAATAGCTGTTATTAAAACTATTTTTTTCATTGATTATCCTTTTAGAATACCAACCATTTCAACTTCAAAAACCAAATCTTTTCCAGCAAGTGGAGGATTAGCATCGAATGTAACGGTTTCTTCTGTAACTTCAACAACTTCTACTGGAATGGGTTGTCCACCTTGTTGTTCGTTAGAGAATGATACCTGCATTCCAATTTGAAATTCTTGACTGTTATCTAATTTTTCTTTTGGTATTTCTACTATATAGTCTTGATTCTTTGGTCCATAAGCATTCTCAACAGGAATTTCTATAGATTTTTTCTCGCCTTCTTTCATTCCTACTAGTCCGTCATTGAAACCTTCAATTACCATACCAGAACCTAGTTGAAATTCCAATGGTTCTCTGCCTTCAGAAGAATCAAAAACATCGCCTTCTTTTAATTTTCCAGTGTAATGTACTTTTACCGTATCGCCATTTTCAGATATTTTCATCTGTTACCTTATTTTATTT
>JBDQHL010000041.1:0-13290 GCA_040264895.1 Bacteroidota bacterium | reverse complement strand
GTTATATAACGCAATATAAAATTAAAATTTAGTGAATAATAATAATTAGCATTTTTTGAGAATGCTACAAAAAAGAATTAAATTGCATAAAATAAAAACGAATTTATAATAGAAAATAATAGGTTATCGAAATGGCAAACAAATCATGTGATGTAGTAATAATTGGTTCTGGGCCTGGCGGCTATGTTGCTGCTAATAGAGCTTCACAATTAGGACTTAAAACAATCTGTGTTGAAAAAGCTGAATTAGGGGGTGTGTGTTTGAATTGGGGTTGTATCCCATCAAAAGCATTACTTAAATCTGCAGAGTATTCTCACTTCTTACAACACGCTGATGATTATGGATTCGAAATTGATTCTGTAAAGAAAAACTTCGGCAAAGTAATTGAAAGATCAAGAGGAGTAGCAAACCAAATGTCTGGTGGTGTTAAATATCTTTTCGGTAAGTATAAAGTTGATAAAGTAGATGGATTCGGTAGAATCGCTGCAAAAGGTAAAGTTGAAGTACTTGACGATAAAGGAAAAGTAAAAGATACAATCAACGCTAAGCACATTATCATTGCAACTGGTGCAAGACCAAGAGTAATGGACGGAATAGAAGTTGATTATAAGAATATTTTAACTTCCAAAGAAGCTATGTTACAGGACGAAGCACCAAAAGAAATGATTATTATGGGTGCTGGAGCAATCGGTATTGAGTTTGGTTATTTCTACAATGCTTTTGGTACTAAAGTAACCATAGTTGAATATCAGGACAGAATATTACCAGTAGAAGATAAGGATATTTCAAAAGAATTAGCACGACACTTCAAAAAATCAGGGATTGATTTAGTAACTTCTGCTAAAGTATTATCTGCTAAGCCAACTAAGAAAGGCGTAGAAGTAGTAATAGAAAGAAATGGTAAAAAAGAAACACTCAAAGCGGACAAAGCAATCAATGCTATTGGTGTACAAGCTAACTTAGAAGACATTGGATTAGAAAAAGTTGGTGTTAAAGTAGAAAAAGGTGCTATCGTAATAGATGAATTGTGCCGTACAAATGTTGATGGCATATATGCTATTGGTGATGTAGCCGGTGCTCCTTGGTTAGCGCACAAGGCATCTGCAGAAGGTATAGCTTGTGTTGAAGCTATTGCTGGTCACACTGACAAAGGTATTGATTATGACCACATACCAGGTTGTACTTACTGTAACCCACAGATTGCATCTATCGGTTTAACAGAAGAAAAAGCTAAAGAAAAAGGACACGATGTAAAAGTTGGTAAATTCCCATTCACTGCAAATGGTAAAGCTCACGGTATTGGTAAAGCCCATGGCTTTGTGAAGTTAGTATTCGATGCTAAGTATGGTGAAGTACTGGGTGCTCACTTAATTGGTCCAGACGTAACTGAAATGATTGGTGAAATAGGCTTAGCAATTGAATTAGGTGCTACAGCTCAATCAATCTTCAAAACTATTCATGCTCACCCAACATTAAGTGAATCAATTATGGAAGCTGCTGCTGCTGCCTATGGCGAAGCTGTAAATATATAATTAAAAAAATTATACACGTATTTTTACAATCCTGCACCCTTTGGTGTGAGGTTTTTTATTATAAAATTAAAATGTTTTAAAATAATATTTATTAATAATTCGTTATATATTGAGATTAGTATTATTCAATGAATTAGAGTCGGAATAAGCCGAATTAGACTATAAATAGAAGTAGGTTTTTAATTAATATGGTGTAATTTTATGAAAAACTTTAACTTAAAAATTCTAGTATTATTGTTAGCGTTCGGCACATTTATGGTTGGTTGTGATGATGATGACGACAATCCAACAGTACCAGATTCTAAATCTATTGCAGAACTAGCTTCAGAAACTGATAATCTAAGTATTCTTGTACAAGCTTTAGAATTAACAGATTTAGATGGAACTTTAGACGGTGAAGGAACTTTTACAGTATTTGCTCCTGATAATGCTGCATTTGATTCTTTATTGGCATCAAATGATGACTGGAATTCACTTACTGATATTCCAACTGAAACATTGAGAAATGTTCTTTTATTCCATGTTTTAGGTTCTACAGTAGAATCAACTGATTTGACTGATACTTATGTAAACACATTGGCAACTGGGCCAAATGACGAAAATTTATCTCTTCAAATTCAAGTAGAAGGAGGCATAGTGTTTAATGACTTTGCAATGACTAATAATACTGATATTGAAGCAAACAATGGTGTTATTCACACTATCGATGCGGTAATGATGCCAAAGAATATTGTTGCATTAGCTTTAAGCAATGACAATTTTTCAATTTTGGTATCTGCCTTAACAGATGGTAGACACACAACTGATTTTGTTGCTACATTAAACGCTGCTGGACCTTACACAGTATTTGCTCCTACTAATGAAGCATTTGAAGCTTTACTTGCATCAAATGACGATTGGAATTCATTAGGTGATATTCCTATCGAGACTCTAGCTGCAGTATTAAGTTATCACGTTGTTGACAATGCAAACGTACAATCATCTGAATTAACAGATGGACAAACTATTGGTTTGTTTAGTGGTGGAACAATAGAAGTAGATTTAGACAATGGTGCTGAGTTAATTACAACATCTGGACAAACAGTAAAAGTTATAATTACTGATGTACAAGGTACTAATGGCGTTATTCATGCAATTGATAAGGTAATGTTACCGTAATAAAACTGTAACAATGACTTAATAAAAAAAAACCACTCAATATTTGGGTGGTTTTTTTTTGAGTTTATTTGTCTTAACTTATTTTACTCTATCTTCAACTTGATTAATCCTGTATAGGAAGTTCCTAGCTATCATTTGTGAGCGAGCAATTACCTCGTCGGCTCTTGGTCCTTCGAATAAATCGAATACAGTCTCACCAAATAATCTTAGCCATTCTGCGAATTGCTTATCGCTCATTTCGGTTTTCTTGCTTAGCATAATGTGTTTATACATCGGCTGCCCACGAAATTGATTTTCACCAAAAAGTATTCCAGCCCAAAAGTTATACATATGAGGCAAATGAGTATCCCAATCAACTTCAGCTATGTCATTAAATATGAAGCCCAAGATTTCACTTTCTTGAACCTTTCCGTAGAAAGTATCAACTAACAATTTGATATCATCTTTGTTTCTTATATCATACTTCATTATAACTTCTTCAAATAATTAATTTTAATATAAAACGGACAAATCTATCTTATATTTAGAAGGTATGATTTTTAGTCTTTAGGATAGTTTAAACTTCGTGAATTATATGCTTCACAACGCCCTGAATCTCAAATTTGCAGTATCCAGATATTTCTATTGGGAGGTATTTTTGGTTAGCAGAAACTAAATATATCTGACCGTTTACTCTGTGAAGTTTCTTTACTGTCATTTCACCATCGAGTGAAGCTACAACTATTTGGCCATCTTTTGGTTCTATTTTGGCATCCACAATAAGGATGTCTCCTTCGTATATATTTTCATCAATCATACTGTCACCAGTAACTCGAGCCATATACACATCTTTTGACCCTGTTAGCAACATACTACCAAGATCAATACTACTTTCTACATTCTCTATTTTGCCGCCGCGCTGTATTATAGCTGAGCGAAGAGGTGCCTCGAAAGTAAACCCATTTTTTGGGTTACCATATTTTTCTGCTTTTAATTTATGCATTATATTTCATTTGTCTTGTCATTGAATAACAAGACATAGTAATCAAAACCTGTGCCGTTATTACAGCGAATGAATAACTTTAGTGACGGTACCAAGTAACTGAAACTCTATCAGTGCTTTATCATTATCTAAAGATAGAAACTGTCCTGTGTGTGATTCCAAGAAGCGCTCGCCTTCAATTTCTCTGTAGAATCGAACAGCCAATTCATCATTTACAGAAGCAATAACAAACTTGCCATCAGTTGGATCAATAGAAGTGTCGATAATCAATATATCATTATCCGATATACCAACATCTTTGAGCATATCACCCTTTACTTTCACGAAGAAAGTAGCAGCTGGACGCTCCACCAAAAAATCATTCAAATCAACTTCCCTATCTACATCCCCCTCGACTGGTATAGGAATACCTGCAGCTACCGACATTGTAAAAAACGGTATCTTTCTATCGGATTTTGGTAAAAACCCGATTATCTCAAAATTACTCATCTTATGATTACCTAAGAATTGTGGAAAACTTCCTTTATGCTGATTCTAATATATAATTAAATTATATATAATGCAAAAGAAAATATTTTACTTGAAAACTACCTCAAAACTGCTAAGCTCTTCTTTATAGCTTGGATAAAGTAATCTATTTCTTCTTTTGTATTGTAGAAGGAGAATGAAGCTCTGATAGTTCCATGTATGTCGAAGCGCTTCATAACTGGTTGGCAGCAGTGATGCCCAGTGCGGACAGCAACGCCCATTTTATCTAAAAACATACCCAAATCGAAGTGAAATACGCCATCGAAATTGAAAGGCAATATGCTCTTGCTTATTGCTGAGTTATTATATCTAATTAAACCATCTATTTTATCGATTTTATCATTTGCATAAGCTAATAGCTCATCTTCATGTCTATCGATATTATCTAATCCAATAGAATTTACATAGTCTATAGAGGCACCTAAGCCAATTGCTCCAACTATGTTCGGAGTACCTGCCTCAAACTTATATGGAAGTTCATTGTAAGTAGTCTTTTCCATAGTCACTTCGGCTATCATCTCACCACCACCTTGGTATGGTGGTAGTTCTTCCAATAGCTCTTCTTTACCGTACAATATACCAATACCCAAAGGGCCGTAAAGCTTATGACCAGAAAAGCAGCAAAAATCGCAATCTAAATCTTGCACATCTATGGGAATATGTTGTACTGACTGGGCACCGTCAATCATAACTTTCGCACCAACGTTGTGGGCTTTTTCTATAACTTTCTTAACATCATTAAGGGTTCCAAGTGAATTAGAAACATGAACTAAACTCACAATCTTAGTTTTATCAGTGATTAATTCATCTAATTTGCTGTAATCTAGCTCAGAATTGTCTTTAACAGGTATATATTTAAGATTTGCTCCTCGCTCATCTGCTATCATTTGCCAAGGCACTATATTGCTGTGGTGTTCCATCTGTGTAATCAGTATCTCATCACCTTTGTTGATATACTTTTTGCCAACGGTGTAAGCAGCTAAATTTATGGAATCTGTTGTTCCCTTAGTGAAGATAATCTCATTAGTAGAATTTGCATTCATGAATTGTCGAACTTTCTCTCTTGCACCCTCATACTCTTCGGTAGCCAACTGGCTTAGGGTATGAACGCCGCGGTGTACGTTCGAGTTTAGGTGCGAGTAGTATTCTTGAACCTTATCCAACATCTGTTGTGGCTTTTGAGTAGTAGCCCCATTGTCAAAATAAATAAGATTATTCCCATTCACTTTTTCATTCAGAATGGGAAAATCTTTTCTAATCTCTTTGACATCAAATGTTTTCAATGTTTCCAATATTATATACCGAATTTCTTTTCAACTTGGTGAGTGATGTAATCTCTTACTGGCTCAATACTAATCTTATCTATTATTTCTTGAGAGTATGCAAAAAGTAACATCGCCTTAGCTTTGTCTTTTGGTATGGCTCTAGCCTGTAGGTAGAACAACGCATCTTTGTCAATTGATCCAGTAGAAGAACCGTGACTACATTTCACATCATCAGCATAAATTTCTAACTCTGGCTTAGCATTAACTTTTGCTGTATCTGTAAGTAGTACATTCTTGCTTGATTGATAAGCATTTGTTTTCTGCGCATCAGGTCGTACTAAAATTTTACCATTGAAAGTACCGATAGATCTGTCATCCAAAACGCCTTTGTAAAGCTCATTACTTTCGCAATGAGGAGTAGCATGATCAACAAAAGTGTGATTGTCAATCAGGTTTCTTTCACTACCATAGTAGTAACCGAAGTAATTAGTATTGATATTACCACCATTGTGAGTAGTACCCAAGTCATTCCTAACAAACTTACCGTTCAGAGTAATTGTGTTGTTAGTATAAACAGAATCTTTCTCTTGGAATGCTTCCGATTGAGAGAAATAAATCCCCTTGTCGCTATCGTTTTGGAACTTGATATGCTCTAAGTTAGCGCCACTACCAACATATATTTCTGTAGCAATGTTCATAATCCCAACATTATCACCAACTGTTACATTAGTTTCATATAGTTTCACTTCAGCAGTGTCTTCAACAACAAACAAGTTTCTTGTTTGCTTAAATTGATTGCTATTCTGAGTATCAACTATATTCAAAATGTAAATAGGATTATCTGCTACGATGCCTTTCTTTGCTTTTATAAAAACGCCATCAAATGATAGAGCAGTGTTTATTGCAGAAAATACATTCTCTTCATTCTTCAAATATTTGTTATAATATTTATCTAAATCTTCTTGATTTTCACTGTGAGCAGCTTTCATGCTTTTTATTTCTAAATTGCTGTTGAAATCAGATAAATCTTCATTGTAATAGCCATTTACTAATACAACTACATTATCCAGGCCATCAACTTTGTGCTCATTCACTATCTGAGATTTAATTTCATGCTTGTGTTCTGAAATATCACAATCAAAATCTAAACCATTCAGAAAGCCTACATTAGTATATTTCCACATCTCATGTTTGAGTGTAGGTAGTCCATTTTCTTGGAAAATAGACATTGCATTTCTTCTTTGTTTGTGTTGTTCTGAATCTTTGTGACCGTTCAGATGAGTTTCAAAAATATCAAAACTGTTTAATATTCTATCTTTGAAATTATTGCCTTTTATAGCCATCTTATTTTGCCTCGCTATTTATATTTATACAGTCTCAGCTGCGTGATCTTTTACCCACTCATAACCTTTCTCTTCCAATTCGAGAGCTAACTCTTTGCCACCAGATTTCACAATCTTACCGTCAGCAAGTACGTGAACAAAATCTGGAACTATATAGTTAAGCAATCTTTGGTAGTGAGTAATAACTACAAAAGCATTATTTTCATTCCTTAATTTATTTACACCGTCAGATACAATCTTCAGTGCATCAATGTCTAGCCCTGAATCAGTTTCATCGAGCAATGCTAATTTCGGCTCTAACATTGCCAATTGGAAAATCTCGTTTCTCTTCTTTTCTCCACCAGAAAAACCTTCGTTCACAGCTCTACTCATAAACTTACTGTCTATTTCTACAAGTGCAGATTTCTCTCTCATTCTTTGTAAGAAATCTTTAGCTGCCATTGGTTCTTCACCTCTTGCTTCCCTAAGAGCATTGATTGATGATTTCATGAAGTTAGCATTACTCACACCTGGTATTTCTACTGGGTATTGGAATGCAAGAAATATTCCTTTCTGTGCTCTTTCGTGCACTTCCAAATCAGTAATATCTTCACCATCAAAAATTACTGAGCCACCGTTCACTTCGTAATCTTCTCTTCCAGCTATTACAGATGCCAAAGTACTCTTCCCAGAACCATTTGGGCCCATGATTGCGTGTACTTCACCAGGATTAACCTCTAAGTTCAACCCTTTTAAAATTTGATTTTCTTCTATTTTTGCTTGTAGATTTTCTACTTTTAATAATGACATTTAATAAACTCCTAATTCTAATTTTCTTTTTTTATTTTGAGGTTTACCCTACACTACCTTCTAAACTGATAGCTAATAATTTTTGTGCTTCCACTGCAAATTCCATTGGAAGTTTATTTAACACTTCCTTGGCATATCCATTTATTATCAACTCCATTGCTTGTCCTTCGTCCATTCCACGTTGACTACAATAGAACAAGATATCTTCTGATACTTTTGATGTTGTAGCTTCGTGTTCAACGACTGAACTAAAATTTCCTATTTCAATGTAAGGGAACGTATGAGCGCCACACTTATCGCCTATAAGCAGTGAGTCACACTCAGAGAAGTTACGTGCATTTTCTGCACCTTTAGTAATATTTACCAAACCTCGGTAACTATTCTCACTCACTCCAGCAGATATACCCTTAGATATAATTCTACTTCTTGTGTTTTTACCAATGTGAGTCATCTTAGAGCCAGTGTCAGCTTGTTGATGATTGTTAGTTACTGCAACAGAATAGAACTCACCAATAGAATGGTCTCCCTTCAAAATACAACTCGGGTATTTCCATGTGATTGACGAACCAGTCTCGACTTGAGTCCATGATATTTTTGAGTTGTCACCTTCACAAAGTCCACGCTTTGTTACGAAGTTATAAACACCACCTTTACCATCTTTATCACCAGGATACCAGTTTTGAACTGTAGAGTATTTTACTTCAGCATCCTTATGAGCTACGATTTCTACTACAGCAGCGTGTAGTTGGTTCTCATCTCTCATTGGTGCAGTACAGCCCTCTAAGTAACTAACGTAGCTCCCTTCATCTGCAATGATAAGCGTTCTCTCGAACTGACCAGTCATAGCTGCATTCATACGGAAGTATGTGCTTAACTCCATTGGGCATCGCACTCCTTTCGGTATATAACAGAATGAACCATCGCTAAATACAGCAGAGTTTAATGCTGCATAAAAGTTGTCAGTAGTTGGAACTACAGAGCCAATGTATTTCTTCACTAGCTCTGGGTGATTCTTTACGGCATCACTCATAGAGCAGAATATAATTCCTTTTTCCTTTAGCTCTTTTTGGAATGTAGTTTTCACTGAAACACTATCTACAACGACATCGACAGCAACACCTGTCAAACGCTTTTGCTCATCTATTGAGATACCTAACTTGTCAAAAGTTTTAAGTAATTCGGGATCAACCTCGTCAAGACTTTCTAATTCAGGCTTCTTCTTAGGAGCTGCATAGTAATATAAATCTTGATAATCTGTTTTTTCAATATCTGCTTTAGCCCATTTTGGCTCTTTCATTGTCAACCAATGTCTATAAGCTTTTAGTCTCCACTCAAGCATAAATTCTGGCTCTTCTTTCTTAGCTGAAATAAAGCGAACTATGTCCTCGTTCAAACCTTTTGGGGCAAACTCTTGCTCTATATCAGTAGTAAAGCCGTACTTATACTCACTGGTGGTTACTTCTTCTATTAACTTATCTTCATTGAAATCAGTCATTTCAACCTCGGTAATTTTTAGTTTCTATCTTCACAAAATTATGTTCTACAATATCTTCCAGACTAGTGCCTGTGAATATTGCTTCAACTTTTTTCTGAATAATCCTAATTGGATCATGCAGCAAACAGCTTGTTTTCTTTTCGCAATCTTTCTCCGGATTATCAGAGACACAATCAACAAGCTCTGGTCTTGCGTCTAAAGTTTCAATAATATCCATCAGTTTGATTTCATTTGAAGGCTTTGCTAAAAAATAACCGCCTTTGGTACCTTGTTGAGAGTCTACCAAATCAGCTTTGTTTAATTTCTGCATAGTTTTGGCAAGGAAATCATAAGAAAGATGCAACTCACTTGATAGGAATTTTGCAGTATATAAGTCCCCAGGGTGAGAGGCCATATATTGCATAGCTAATATCCCATATTCTACCTTTTTTGAAAGCCACAACATAATTTAATTTTATCTAATTTGTTTGTCAATTTCATAACGTTTCAAAAACAAGACTATTTTTATCTTATTTCAAAAAAAATATAAATGTTGGTAAAACAAAATTAAATTTTATCAAAAAACTCTTTGCTTGTAAGTATTATAGCAAACTCATCTTTTAAGTTGGCTAAACTGATTTGGTGAATTAGTTCAGAATCGTATTTCTTACCATCTGTGCCAATGGTATCGAAAGTAGCTGTGGAATCGGATATGAGATATACTTTATAGCCAAGATTATCTGCCACTCTTACGGAAGTAGAAATACAATGGTTTGTAGTGAGACCGACTATTACAAGGTTATCTATAGATTGATTTTCTAATAAGTCTTGCAAATCCGTACCAATAAAAGCACTGTTGACATGCTTTGTCATTGCAACTTCGCCTTCCAATGGCATTACTTCATCTGCAAAAGCAAAACCTGGCTTAGATTCAAAAAGTGGAGATTCGGGGTGCTTTGAGCTATGTCTGACATGGAAAAGTGGCAATTTGTGCTCACGCCATTTGTTTAATATTCTACCACATACTTTTTCAGCATTTGGGTTATTTCTATTCCCACCATAATAGTCATCCTCTTTCAATCCTTTTTGGATGTCGATTAAAAGAAGTGCAGTTTTATTGTTTTTGAGATTCATATTATTAATCCAATACTGGAAGTTCTAATCCTTTGTTTGCGGTCAGCTTCTTGCTAGTTTTTAGTTCAGTTAACTCACCGAACACTCTGCTCTCTACCATTTCGGTTAGATTAATTCTGTGCGGCACTTGATCTAAGTTCTCAGGAGCTGGGAATATAACATTGACATAGTTCTCAGTCCATCCGCGCCACATACCATTCTGCTCATTATACATTTCTGGTATTATTACTCTGTCTGTGCCAACTTGTGATTTATCAAATTCTAATCTCTTCTTATCAGAAAGCTCTCGGAGTTCATGAGTTCTTTCTTTCCTAACTTTATGTGGTACTACTTCAGTCATTTTTGCGGCTTTTGTATTCTCTCTTTCTGAGTATGTGAATACGTGCAAGTAATTAACAGGAAGACCATTGAGGAAATCATAAGTTTCTTTTGCAAGCTCATCGGTCTCACCTGGGAAACCAACGATTACATCCACCCCTATACAGCAGTGAGGCATCACTTCCTTAATTCTAAGAACCAAATCGTGATAGTAAGTCGCCTTATATCTTCGCTTCATCTTTCTCAATAGCTCTTGCGATCCAGATTGTAGAGGAATATGAAAATGAGGTACTATATTCTTAGAATTTGCAACAACTTCTAACACTTCTTCCGAAAGCAAGTTTGGTTCTATAGACGAAATACGGATTCTCAAATCGCCTGACTTTTCATCGATTAGCTTTAGAGCATCGACAAACTTCTTGCCATCTGGAGTCTTATAATCACCTAAGTTAATACCAGATAGCACTACTTCTCTGTATCCATCTTTTTGCAATTGCTCCAACTCTCCTTCTATCTGCTCAAACGGCATAGAACGGCTGGCACCACGAGCAAGTGGGATAGTACAGAAAGAACAGTGGTAATCACATCCATCTTGTAATTTCAGAACGGCTCTTGTTCTACCAGAATTGTCTGACACTGCCGATGTGTGAAAAGGAGCGTCGTCCAAATCGGAGACAAATATTTCCGTGCTCTTATTCTTATTAAAGTTTTCTATTAGTTTAGGTATTTCAAATTTGTGCTTAGTTCCAATCACGGCATCTACGCCTTCAATCTTAGCGAGTTGTTCTGGTTGCAGCTGAGCATAGCAGCCTAGTACACCAACAAATGCCTCTGGTGAACGACGCAAAGCACGACGAACAATCTTGCGGCAATCAGCATCTGCCCTGTGTGTAACAGTACAAGTATTGATAAGCACTATGTCGGATTTTTCTTCAAATTCCACCACAGAATGCCCCAGCTCTTCGAACTGCTTTGCTATGCGTGATATATCGGCTAAGTTGACCTTGCAGCCAAGATTATAAAAACTAATATTCATATGTATTCTAAGAATTTAATTCTTTGTAAACTAAAGAACTACGAAATTACAAGAATATTTTGAAATAAGGAAAGAAAAGAAAGATTTACTACTCTTGAATTATTCCATAACTTTGCACTATGGATCCGAAGTTAAATATAAATAATAATATTAGAACAGCACTATTCTTATTAGTAATGGGGTTGTGTTTGTCTTCATACATATCTAGTCCTATGGCTTTGGTTTTGGGATTCGTGTTTGTCTTTCTCTTTGGGCATCCATTTGAGGAGCTGAACAGTAAGGCAGTAAAGATATTACTTAAAGTTGCGGTAGTGGGTCTGGGCTTCGGTATGAACATAACCGAGACTTTGGAAGCGGGAAAAGACGGTTTTTTGCTAACCATATCGTCAATCGTTCTCACTCTCGTAATGGGTTATTTAATCGGCAGAAAGCTGAATATGGACAAGCGAACCAGCCATTTGCTTTCCTCTGGTACGGCAATCTGTGGTGGCAGTGCTATCGCTGCTGTTGCTCCAGTTATCAATGCCACCGAAAAGGATATGTCAGTGTCGCTAGGAGTAGTATTTTTGCTGAATTCTTTGGCTCTAATCATTTTCCCATTCTTAGGTAGTTTCTTTGAGCTGACACAACACCAATTTGGGCTGTGGGCAGCTATTGCTATTCACGACACTAGCTCCGTTGTTGGTGCTGCCTATGCTTATGGTAACGAGGCATTGCAGATAGCCACAACAGTAAAGTTAGCACGAGCTCTGTGGATTATCCCACTTTCATTCGTATCACTTTACTTATTCAAGGGTAAAGGCAAGTCAGTCAAAATACCGTGGTTCATATTCCTATTCATCATAGCAATTTTACTCAATACTTATTTGGCTATTCCATTGGAGCTTACTTCGGGGATTACCAACACCTCCAAATCAATACTTGTGCTGACATTATTCCTAATCGGAGCAGGACTATCTGTAGATAAAATCAAGTCCGCAGGAATAAAATCAATAGTGCTCGGTGTATCGCTATGGGTTGCTATTTCGGTGTTGTCGTTGTTGGTAATTGTCAGTGTTTACTAATAAATAGACCCAATGAATTTCATTTGACTTGATATTCAATAATGTTATAATCATTTTCTATGATATTGCTAAACCTTTTTTTATCATATCTGTCATGAACCATTTTAACTAGACCAATATTCTTCTCATAATATGTCTTTACCCTAGTTCCAGGAGTTTTTTCAACAAGCTGTAATAAGGGATTTATACTAATAAAATTGTCATTTAGTATAGAGGCTGTATTGATTTCTTTAAATAAATGAAAATAATCAGGTGATTGTGGTACAAATCTAATTACTTCTACCTCTTTATCTTCATTAGGTTCAAGTAAAAAAGTAATCCCTTCTTTTGACTTCAAAGCATAGCTATCTTGAGTAAAATTATCAACTCCATTTTCATCTTTCATTTCACCTTCTATTCTGAATAGTAAAGTATTTACTAAACTATCACCTAAGTAAAATTCTTTATAGCTATAATCTACAACTCTGAACTCTAAGTTACCAGAAAAAACCATATTTCCTAATTCATCTGGTTTCATTATATCATAAGACCATTGATTACCCACACTCAAAGGGAAGTAAGGGTTTTGATACTCTATAGGATTTTCAACTAATGTTAGATTATTCAAATCATAGATACTCCCGCAAGAGCTCATAACTACTATTAAAAATTGCTATCACTATACTTT
>JBDQHL010000040.1:0-14133 GCA_040264895.1 Bacteroidota bacterium | reverse complement strand
GAAGGTTAAGAGGAGGAGTTAGCTTCGGCGAAGCTCTGAATTGAAGCCCCAGTAAACGGCGGCCGTAACTATAACGGTCCTAAGGTAGCGAAATTCCTTGTCGGGTAAGTTCCGACCTGCACGAATGGTGTAACGATCTGGGTACTGTCTCGACCGCGAGCTCGGTGAAATTGTGGTACCGGTGAAGACGCCGGTTACCCGCACATGGACGGAAAGACCCCGTGAACCTTTACTATAACTTATTATTGGCTTCGGATCCAACATGCGTAGGATAGGTGGGAGATTTTGATGCAGCCCTCGTGGGGGTTGTTGAATCATCGGTGAAATACCACCCTTGTTGGATTTGGATTCTAACTCGGTAGTGTGCAACTACGAGGACAGTGGTAGGCGGGTAGTTTGACTGGGGCGGTCGCCTCCTAAATGGTAACGGAGGCTTACAAAGGTTACCTCAGCACGGTCGGTAATCGTGCAAAGAGTATAAAAGCATAAGGTAGCTTAACTGCGAGACTTACAAGTCGAGCAGATGCGAAAGCAGGTTTTAGTGATCCGGCGGCACTGCGTGGAAGGGCCGTCGCTCAAAGGATAAAAGGTACTCCGGGGATAACAGGCTGATCTTGCCCAAGAGTTCACATCGACGGCAAGGTTTGGCACCTCGATGTCGGCTCATCGCATCCTGGGGCTGGAGAAGGTCCCAAGGGTTTGGCTGTTCGCCAATTAAAGCGGTACGCGAGCTGGGTTCAGAACGTCGTGAGACAGTTCGGTCCCTATCCTGTGCGGGCGTAAGATACTTGAGGAGATCCGTTCTTAGTACGAGAGGACCGGAACGCCTAGACCTATGGTGTATCAGTTGTCGCACCAGCGGCATTGCTGAGTAGCTATGTCTAGAAAGGATAAGTGCTGAAAGCATCTCAAGCACGAAACCTACTCCAAGATTATGTATCTCATCCTTCGGGAGTAAGAACCCTAGAAGATGACTAGGTTGATAGGCTTTAAGTGTAAGCATAGTAACATGTTTAGCTAAGAAGTACTAATTGTTCGAGGGCTTACCGTAATTACATATATTAAGTTTTTAGTCATTACTTTTGCGTGGCTTCATTACAACATGTTAATGATAGTTATATAACGATTACTTTCATCACTCAAAGAATTTAATTCTTGGTGGTTTTAGCACTGGGGGTACACCTCTTCCCATTCCGAACAGAGAAGTTAAGCCCATTAGCGCCGATGGTACTATAGTGGAGACGCTATGGCAGAGTAGGTCGCCGCCAAGTTATTTATTAAAAAGCTCAATCGACATTTCGGTTGAGCTTTTTTTTTGATTACTTTATTTCATTTGATTCAAATCTAAATTCCTTGACTCCATTCTTTATTTCCAAGTAGCTAATCATATAGTACTCAGTTATAATATATCTCTCTATACATACTAGTAATGGCAAAAAAAATCCTCTACAATTTAACGCAGAGGATAGTTCAATAAAGAATTAGAGTTAAAACTACTTATAATTTAGGCCCAGCTTCAATCACATTGTTTGCTACGCCCTCTTCAAACTTCCCAAAGTTTTCTTTGTACTTTTTAGCTAACTCCTTATATGAATTCATATATTCATCTTCATTAGACCAAGATTTGATAGGATTTAGTACTTCTGAAGGTACATCAGGACAACTAGTTGGAATTTCGAATCTGAAAACAGGATCTATATTGAATTCTACATTATCTAAATCACCGTTTAGGGCTGCATTCAATACGTTTCTAGTGTGTTTGATACTGATTCTTGAACCAACACCATATTTACCGCCAACCCAGCCAGTATTCACTAACCAGCAATTTGAGCCATGCTTTTCCATTTTTTCTTTAAGTAGATTAGCATAGTAGAAAGGATGGTGAACTAGGAATGGTGCTCCAAAACATGCAGAGAATGCTAATTTAGGTTCTTTACCTATACCTTTTTCTGTTCCAGCAATCTTTGAAGTATAACCACTAATGAAGTGATATTGTGCTTGCTCAGAATTAAGTTTAGCTATTGGAGGCAATACTCCTGTGGCATCACAAGTTAAGAATATTACATTCTTAGGATGTGATTTAGTCATTTTTTGTGGTAAAGCATTTGGTATCATTTCTAAAGGATAGGATGCTCTAGTATTTTCAGTCAATGAGTCATTGTCTAAATCAACTATTCTTGTTTCTTTATCAACAACTACATTTTCTAATACTGTTCCAAAGCTACGAGTAGTTTCGTAAATCTCTGGTTCGCTTTCTTCACTTAGTCTGATTACTTTCGCATAGCAACCACCTTCATAATTAAATATACCATTTTTAGACCAACCGTGCTCATCATCTCCAATAAGAGATCTATTAGGATCTGCTGAAAGAGTTGTTTTGCCAGTTCCTGACAAACCAAAGAAAAGTGCAGAATCGCCTTTTTCTCCGACATTTGCAGAACAGTGCATAGACATTACATTTTCTAATGGCTTGTAATAATTCATCACTGTAAAGAAAGTCTTTTTAGTTTCACCAGCATAGTTTGTACCAGCTATGAAAGCAATTTTCTCTTTAAAGTTAAGTGCTATAGCAGTTTCACTTTTAGTACCATCTTCTTCTGGGTTACAGTGAAAACCTGGAACAGCGATTAAAGTAAACTCAGGTTTATGATTTTTAAATTCATCTTTGTCTGCTAAGTTTATAAACATATTCTGTACAAATAAGTTTTGCCATGCAAATTCAGTTACTATTCTAATTGGTATTCTGTATTCTGGATCAGCACCTACAAATGCATCCATTACGAATACATCTTTTCCTTGTAAGTACGAACGTACTTTACCTAGAATACTATCGAACTGATCAGTAGTCATTTCAGCGTTGTTATCCCACCATACGTGACCTTCTGTAGTGTCTTCTCTAACAATGTATTTGTCATTTGCCGAACGAGCAGTGTGTTTACCAGTTGTTACTGATAGTGGACCACCGTTAGCGACTACACCTTCACTTCTATGAATTGCTTCTTCATATAATGATGGAGCAGGTAGATTCCAATATACTTTACCAAGGTTTTTTAATCCATGGTTCTCTAAACCAAAATCAGACTTCAATGAGTCAGCTTGGTTTATTGCTGGAGAATAATTAATATCTTTTGACATGATATTCCTTTATTTTTTTATCAAATTATTGATTTTATAAATAGTTAAAATCGTATTTACAAAATTGACGATTTTTTAAATAATATTCAAGAGTATGACTTGGTGTTGTTTAAAAGTAATTATCTAATTATCATAAATTTAAATAATTCTGATTCAATATTGTTTATGCTTTCATCGGAAACAGAATTTGAATTTCCTTCGACTTTATAATAATAAACACCAGGGTTAAGTTTCTCACCGCTGTCATCTACCATATTCCATTGTTTACCACCATCACCATCAGAATCAGACAACGTTTTAATTAACTCACCTTTTGAGCTATATACGTAAATAGTAGCAGTAGCTGTCAGGTTTGCAAAAATCAAAGTTTCATCTATTGATAATTTTAAAGGTTGAGGATAAACAAATACATTTGATAAATTATCTTCGAAGAAAGTAAATTGTAATGTATTACCAGCTCCTGTAGTCATTTCTTTGCCGTCTGTAGAAACTATATTTTGACTTGCAGTCAGTGTATATTTATTCCCTAATGAGTTTTCAGAAATTAGTTCTAATTCCATTATTACAGTATTGTCAGTTGTAGTTTTTTCTATACTTTTTATTCTTCCAACAGGGCCAAAGTTATAATTATCAATTAACAATGCAGTTTCATTTACATCATCTGAAAATGTCACTCTATAGTTTTTATTTTCTACTTCACCGCTTGCAAGATATAACTCTTCTTTATTATTTGAAATTATTGATAAATTGAATACTTCACTTTTAGTAGGTTGTCTGTAGTAATCTTCAATGCTTGGAACTGACAGTTGGTACTCACCACTTAGTTTACTATCAACTATAATTAATTCTAACTGTCCAGATTGCGATGATAATGCTGCATCAGGATTATAAATAACCCCATCAACGGATAACTCAAAAATTCTTGGTTCTATACCATAATCGGGCAATCGTCCATCATACTGTATAGTAATCACATTATTAGCAAATTTTGCAGTTAGCGGTTTAACTATCGGATGTGTATAGCAGCTAACTAATTCTGAAGCATTATTACTGAATACGCCTTTGTCATTTTCTGAAATAATATAGAAATCATACCAAGTAAAATTTTCTAATGTATCTATAGTTAAGCTTGTTTGATCAGTAGTCGCATATAGCTGTCCCTGACCGGTATTCGGATTGATTAATCTATAGATCTGATACTCCTCTGCATTGGGTGCTGCGTCCCAACTTAACTCAACTGTACTTTCATTTAGTGGGTTACCTCTGAAGTTAGCTGGGGCATTTACTGACTTTTCATTTTCTGTTATTTCAAAAAATTGTGTTCCAAAGAAGGTATTTATTGCTAGCTCGTTTAATCCATTGTCATCAAAGTCAAATACCATCCCATCATGAGACTGTGTATTACCATAATGCCAAAATGGTTGCATAGTTGTGCCATCATACTTGAATACATATAAGTCTGGAAATACAGAGATAGCAATTTCATCGCCTATTCTCCCATCCATATTACCTGTCACAACGCCATTTTTATAGCCATTATTATTATTATTCACTGGCCCAATTTTAACGCCTGAAAAAGATTTTTGCCAGATTGACTCAAAATCTTCGCCATTGAATGACCAAATTTTTGCAGTCCATAATAAGTCTTTACCACTTGTAAAGTTATAGGGCATTTGATACCCTGCATTCAAAACCAATATTTCTTTTATACCGTCTTCATTCAAATCTAACGACGCTAAGTGTTGGCTAGATATACTTATGGGCAATAAATCTTCAAACTCTTTTACAAATTTGCTATCTACAAATTCATAAATATAGAAACGTCCAAAAGAGTTGGTGAAAACTAACTCCATATTGGGATCGGAATCTACATTGTCAAAAACATTACTCATCAGATTATCAAATCTGCCTTCATTAATAGGCATAATTATTCTATTTATTTCTTCGTAACTTCCATCTATATATTTCAAAACAAAGTATGAGCTATCATCATGAGCAATAATCTCACTTGAACCATCATTATCAATATCAACAAAATTAGTTGGCCAAACTATCCTATTAGAAATTGAGAAAATCTCTTCCCCAAATTTATAATTTTCTTGATTGTATAACTTTAACTCACCATTTCCAGCAGTCAGTATTTCTTGAATCCCATCTCCATTCGAATCACCATATCCTTTAATTAACCTTGGTGAAGTTAGTGAATCAGTTTTTGTAAACTGATTTCCACCTTTCTTATAAATAGAGGCTCCCACAAAGTTAACACCATTTATATTAGTTGCAGCAAAAACTTTATTAGCGGTATCTAATAGTTCTTGATTGAAGTATAATCCATCGAGTCGATATGATTTTGGTCTAAATGCGGAAGTGCTAAAATTAGTTTTTTCGAAGTCGAAAATCCCAGTGAAATCTAAAGTATCTTCATTTGAAACAGCATATGCCTTAAATTTATATCTATTATTATTTTCTAATCCGTCTAATAAGACTGAGTGGTCTAATTCACTTCTTATCATCTCGGTGAATGTATTTAAGTATTCATCATTTTCATTGTAAAGCTCTACATAAAAATCAGCATCAAATTTTGTAGAAGCTGTTATCATTGCTTTTGATTCAACTCCGTCATAAAACAATACTTGTTTTGGTTTTTCAGAATATCTGTTTCTCGTTGCGGTGCTATTATTATATGGTCTGAAGTAAAACCTTTCTTCATATGTTGTATTATTAATTAAATCGAGTTTGATTCTAATTGTATAAATTGAATCACTCAATAATTCTGTATCTATAGAAGCCAATGTGTCATTAATAACTTGACTGTACAGTCTTTCAGAAACAGAAGTCCATTCTTTAAATTCTTGTTTACTCCTGAAGTTATATTCGTTAAAAGGGCTTTGTCCTTTTCTAATAAAAACTTGGTAATTGCTCATAAGTGGGTGAGCAATAATCCCTACTAATGGAATTGCGTCAATTGAAGAAATATCAATTGCTTGTTTAAACGAGGGGTAATCTAATTTTACTGCACCCGTTGTGTTATTATCCAAAGATGCTTTTATATCTAAAATCCCCTTTCCATATAGTGGATCCCAGCCCTGTTCTTCAGTGTCTTCCCTTGCCGATGATAATAATCTGAATTTCAATGTTTCTGGAGTAAGTGTATTATCTGTCTCTAATAGAATAGCCGCAGCCGCTGCAACGTGAGGTGATGCTATAGAAGTACCCGAAACTGATCTGTAAGAATTGCCAAAATCTGTAGATTGTAGTAAAACTCCGGGTGCCATGATATCTAGCCTATTACCATAATTAGATGAACCAGCTTTCAACCCATTATCTGTAATTGAACCAACAGTTATTACTTCTTGATAATCTGATGGGTAGTGTTCTTCATACCAATTATTATTTCCAGAGGAACTAACCATAGTTACATCATTTGCATAAGCAAACTTGACTGCTGCATGTAGAATCGGTGAATGATATTTCTCACCAAAACTAAAGTTTAGAACTTTTACTCCATTTGACACGGCATAAACTATTGATGCTGCTATATCATCAGATTCACCTTCTCCACTAATATCAAAAGCTCTAAGAGTAACTAATTTTACACCAGGGGCTATTCCTTTAATACCAAGTCCATTGTTGCTGTTTGCTCCAATTATCCCTGATATATTTGTACCGTGACGGTTTTCATCAACTGGTATAGGGTCTGCATCTTGATCATCACCTACATTTCTGGTAGTTACATCAACAAAATCATATCCAATTACATCATCAGCGTATCCATTACCATCATTATCTACAAAATCTAAATCACCAGATACCCCATCTCGTTCTTCCGTAACTAGCCAAGGATCAAATTTGCCATTATTATTAATATCCTCATCAGTATTAATCCACAATTGATTTTCAAAATCATCATGATCAATGTCAATTCCTGTATCAACAACACCTACTAAAACACCATCACCCGTTGCTATTGGCCATATTTCATTCATATCTAAGAAATCCAATGACCACTGCTGACCAGATAAATCATCTGTGGTTGGTTGATCAATTCTAAATTTGTAATTGGGTGATATTGAGAGAACTGAGGTGCTTTTTCTAAATTCAGCAACTTCTTCTGGTGTCAAATCAACTCTATAAAACTTATAGAGTTCATCTAATTCATTTGTTGCCTGTACTTTAGAATTCTTACTTAATGTTTTGGGGAATATTGGGATAAATTCTTTTGAGCTCTTTACCGAACTTAGTTTGCTATTTTCTTTTATTTCAATTATATATTCATCAGATAGTAAAGTCTCACTATTGATGATAGTAAATAATATGAGTAGTGTAACTAAAATTGATCTTGATTTCATTCGGAATTTATAATGTTAATAATGTTTTCTAATATTACAAACGAAATTTCAGCCATTCTGTTACTATCATCTAATAACGGGTTAATCTCACACAACTCTAAAGCTTTAACAATATCATTTTTTAGTAATTTAGAAACCATTTCTATTACTTCATCAGGTGTAAAACCTTTAGCTACTGGGGTACCTGTCCCATAAGAAGTAATGTTCGGATCCATAGAATCTACATCTAATGAAAGGTATATTGCATCACATTGCTTTAGGTGATCTAATGAATCATCTAATATCTTATCAATACCATTATCTCTGACCTCAGAAACACTAATAGTTTTCACTTCATGGCCTTCTATCAGGGCTAACTCTTCTTTTTCGTAACTCCTTAAGCCGATAAAAACTAAATCTTCAGGGTTTACTTTTGGGGTTATACCGAACAAGTTCTTAGATTTTTTCCAATATTTCTCAGCTTTTTCGCTTATTTCATTTCTCTGATATTTCAGATTATCTAACCCCATTGACATAGCAAGTGGCATACCGTGAACATTTCCCGATGGTGAAGTGTAAGGAGTGTGCATATCAGCGTGAGCATCTATCCAAACAATACCTAATCTCATATCTGGGTATGCTTTCTTTATACCAGCAATAGTGCCAGCCGCAGATGAGTGATCCCCGCTTATTACTAATGGAAATTTACCAAAACGTAATGAAGTTTCCACCTTATTACCCAATGTCTTAATCCGTTTATATATTTGTTTTAAACGAATTGCATGAGGGGTATTAATCTTTTTAAATAGAAGTTTGTTGTTCTTATCAATAGTAACTATTTCATTTTCATAAAATAGCTTAGAATCTTTGTTAATAGCGGCTATTCTAAGTCCATTTATTCCTACACTCGAGCCTCGAGTCCCGGCACCTAATTCTGAGGGGTTTTCTATAATCCTAAAGCTTTTCATATTTGTTTTTGTTCGTGTCCATATCTGATTTAGTCAAAGATAATTAACGTACTAATTAATCAAAAAATTGTGGAATGTTAAAAAACAAAAATTTTACTGATTAACTATAACTTTCTTAAGATTTTACGTATATGATATAATGTATGAAAATTAACTTTAATTGAAAATGATGTCGTTAGCCTATGAATAATGATTACTACCCAATTCAGCAACCACATGATTTACCTTCTAAAGAAAAAGAAGAAGGAATGAGTGCTTACTTTATGATGTTTGCGTCTCTAGCTGCTGGTATACCACTACCGATATTAAACATAATAGCTGCAGCTATATATTATCATGTGAACAAACATAAAAGCAGATTCGTTCAGTTTCATTCACTCCAGTCTTTGCTATCTCAGCTGCCTGTAAGTATTCTTAATTTTGGACTGGTAGTCTGGGTTATCTACCTGTTTAGGAGTAATTTCGATGTATCATTATGGTTTGTTCTCTATGCTGTTATGACAGCACTGTTCAATCTATTATACCTGATCTTTAGTATTGTTGCAGCAATAAAGGCAAGAAATGGCAGAATGTACTATTTCATTTTTTTTGGTAATTATTGCTATGAAAAAGTCTATAAAGTTCGTAATATAGAAGAAGAAAAGTTTAGAAAAGAAAAAGAAGATTATGGCGAATAAGAAAAAAATGAAGCGCGATTTTTTTGTGCTTTTGGGATTATTTATAGCTGCTTGGATATTTTTAACCTACTATGATCCTGATGATAGTGATTCCGTGGAAGAGGAACAAGAAACAATATCAGATGTAAAAATAGATGAAGAAAACCCCGAACAATTGGAATTAACAGTGGAACTTATATCCACGTTAAGATACAAAGATATTGATAATGACAATTCAGATATTGTTAAAGTATTAGACGAAGTTGAGAGGGTTGTAAAAAATAATGGTATTGACTTTAAGTTATATCTGGATAATAGTAATGAAGTCAACCTGTATTCTCTACCCTCAAACTTAGTTGTTATAACAAGAGGATTGTTAAAAACAGTAGATAGTGCTGAACAATTAGTTGCTCTAGTATGTCATGGAGTTGGGCACTTAGTTTATAATCATAATATTGAAGAATTAGAGAATAGCTTAAAGATTGCTGTAGTCTATTCAGATATGGGTTCTGCTTTTGATGAGGCACATATAGTGCTTAACAAAAATAAATATTCTTCTGATATGGAGAGTGAAGCTGAAAAATATGCTATTGATCTAATGAAAAATATCTGGGTTTCACCTTCTGTACTGGGCGAATATTATGCCTCATTATATAAGAATATTGAGAATGTCCCAAAGTTTTTGGGAGCTCATACAAACTCTAACGAGAGAATAAAGATTTTGAATTCTGCTGGTAAAAATGATCAAAAAATTAGTTTTACATTCAACTGGGATGAAGTTAAAGAATCATTATGATTAACATTTCTTTCCACCCAAGTTACCACCACGGACTGCCAGAGAATCATAAATTCCCTATGTTGAAATATAGCGAGTTAGTGAGAAAGATTAAATCTGAAAAAATCTTTTCGGAAGAAAATTTTTTTTCTCCTAGACCACTTGATGAAAATCTACTTTTATTAACTCATACTGAGGAGTATGTTAATAAAGTTAAAAATATCAAATTGGAAAGAAAGGAAGAGAGAAGAATGGGATTCCCACAAAGTAAGCAACTTTACGAACGTGAATTAATAATTACCAATGGAACTTTGAGAGGTGCAGAACTAGCAATATATAATGGGCTTTCATTCAATATTGCTGGTGGTACTCACCATGGATTTTCTTATAAAGGCGAAGGTTTTTGTATATTTAATGATATAGCAGTAGCTGCTAACACTATGCTTTATAATGGTATAGCTAGAAAAGTTTTAGTTATTGATCTTGATGTTCATCAAGGTAATGGTACTGCTGAGATTTTCGACAAAGAGCCGAGAGTGTTCACATACAGTGTACATGGTAAAAATAACTACCCCCTTAAAAAAGAAATATCTGATAGGGACACTGAACTTGATGATTTGACTGGTGATAAGGAGTATTTGAATATAATTAGTGAAGAAATTCCTTATTTACTTGATTCAGAAAAACCTGATTTTGTGTTTTATCAATCCGGAGTTGATGTATTAGAGTCTGATAAATTTGGGAGACTCTCACTTACTATTGATGGCACAAGGAAGAGGGATGAAATTGTATATAGTGAATGCAAGAAAAGAGGCTTACCTGTATCTTGTACTATGGGTGGTGGCTATTCTAAAGATTTGAATTTAATTTTAGAAGCTCATTTAAATACTTATATTATTGGAAAAAAATACTATTATTGAAAAATTGTGGAGGTGGTGGGGATCGAACCCACGTCCGAAGAACTGCATCTGAAGCGTCTACAATCATATTCTTTCTATAAGTGTTCATCAAGCAAGTAACCGAAAGACAGGGCTTGCAAGATATATCAGCTTTTAGTTTCGCCTAAGTCCCAGCTGAACTGACTTCGACTATCCTGTCAGGTTTCGACACCTCAATATAAATATGAACAGGCACATATTTAAAGAGATGGGTTACCTAAAAATTATGTTATTTAGGCAGCCATTGCAAAATTATCTTCTGCATTTGTTTGTTTTACCGGTTTTATTAGCGTGCACCACCGATAGCAGCACGGATTGCAACATCCAAAATTCGACACTCCGTCGAATCCATGTCACCCCCAATTTTCAAAGAGCTTATACTTATATAGACTATTTAAGAGTATAGTTATTTTACTCTTTCGTGCTCAGAAGTAAGTAGTTTTATTTCTTCTTCTGTAATTTTTTTATCTCTTCGTCCCATTACTATGCTACAAACTTCTATTGCTTTGTTTAGTTTGTATACTGGTGAACTATGTAAGCCACCCCATGAGAATGATTTTATATGGTTTGACAGAAAGCCAGGTCTCACCAAAATCCCACATACACCAGCTATAGTTCCTGTGTTGAACTGAGTATTGATAGCTGACTTGGTGTGGTCACCACAAATTAGACCAAGGAACATTGTTCCAGATGATATTTCTTCATCTTTCTGTATTACTTTTATCTCAGAGTAAGTGTTTTTCAAATCTGATGTGTTTGTATCTGCACCTAAGTTAACCCATTCACTTAAAAAGGAATGACCTAAGAATCCATCGTGTTGTTTGTTGCTGTATGACTGTATTATAGAACTTTCTACTTCGCCACCAACCTTACAAACTTCTCCAATCGATGTGTCTTGATAAATTTTTGCACCTACTTTTATGGTGGAATTCTTACCAATATAACAAGGACCGAGTATAGTCGCTCCAGACATTATAGTAACATCCTCGTCTATTATGACAGGGCCATTAGTTGCATCTATTACCACATTGGGCTTTATCTTTGATTTTTCAGAGATAAGTATATTCTTTTTGTCGACTAAATATACACCTTCATATGTTGAGTAATCTGCCAATGACATGTCAGAGAAAAAGTATCTGTCTTCTTTAATAGCTTCTGAATTTTCAGAAATTGCATCCCATATATAATTCAAATATTTTATATTATCTGGTAAATTATATACCTCGTATCTGAGATCAGCATCATCAAGACATTTGATACTATTAAAATTTATATACTCATTAGTAAATATCCCTACTGTTTGGCCTTGCAACTTGATTAAGTAGTTTTTATTTTCGAATACAATTTTTCCAATTTCATAATGTAAAGTTTCGTCTAATATCAACTGAGACGAAAGTATTAAATTATAAGCACCAGGAGTAATAGTATTTTTTATGTTAAATCTTTTCAGGAATGAATTAAGTTTATCTTCATTTGCACAAGCGAAAGAAATATTAAAATCTGGGTACTTCGATAGGTACTTTTCAAATAATCTCTTGGCACCTACTCTGAGTTCCCATACAGGATGAAGTACGGAAAATGGGTAAAATCTATCATTTTCTTCATTATCGAATAATATGATAGAATCTAAATTCATTCTGATTCAGATTGTTTTTTTAATTTTAATACAGCTTTAACAAAATCAATGAATAATGGGTGTCCTGATACAGCTCTTGATTTTAGCTCTGGGTGAAACTGAACACCAACAAACCAAGGGTGGTCGTTCAATTCTACTATTTCGACCAAATTGCCATCTGGTGAAAGTCCTGAAAGTGTCATACCATTTTTTTCTAAGACTTCTCTGAACTGGTTGCTAACCTCATAACGATGTCTGTGTCTTTCAGAAATCTCCAATTCGCCATAAGCTTTATGAGCTTTGGAACCCTTAGTTAATTTGCAAGGGTAGGCGCCTAATCTCATAGTGCCACCTTTGTCTTCAACGTCCACTTGGTCAGCCATAATGTCAATTACATTCTGATCATTTTTATCGAATTCAGCTGAGTGTGCGTTCTTAAGTCCACAAACATTGCGAGCAAATTCAATTACTGAACATTGCATACCTAAACAGATTCCAAAGAAAGGAATTTTATTTTCTCTGATAAACTTAATTGCGTTAAGCTTGCCCTCTATTCCTCTGTTACCGAAACCAGGAGCAATTAGCACACCGTCATAGTCTTTTAGTAATTTCTTTGTTGTTTTAGCATCTAACATTTCTTCAGAGTTCAACATATCCAGCTTGACTCTACAGTTGTTAATAGATCCTGCGTGAATAAATGCTTCTGAAATACTTTTGTATGAATCTTCGTATTTGGTGTATTTACCTACTAAAGCAATTTTAACTTCGAATCTTGGTTTTTTTATTTTTCTTACGAATTTGTTCCAAGTGTCTAAGTCAATATCTTTAACTTTCACGCCTAATTTTTCTAATATAGTTTCTGTTAATCTCTTTCTCGCGAAGAACAATGGTACTTCGTAGATTGTTTCTACATCGCGTGATTCGAAAACAGCGTCTTCATCAACATTACAGAAGAGAGCTATTTTCTCTCTCATATCTTTGAGCAAGCTGTGCTCACTTCTACAAAGTAATACATCTGGCTTTATTCCATATTGCATTAGTTGTCTTACAGAATGCTGTGTTGGTTTTGTTTTCAGCTCTTTTGCAGCAGCTATGTAGGGTACATAAGTCAAATGAATATTAAGATAGTTACTCATACCGAGTTCATAGTTTAGCTGTCTTTGTGCTTCTAAGAATGGTAATGACTCAATATCGCCGACTGTTCCACCAATCTCAATAAGAACAAAATCTTTCTCCCCATCGAAAGCAGTCATTCTGTTCTTAATCTCATTAGTGATGTGGGGCACAACCTGTACAGTTTTACCTAAGTAATGTCCACGTCTTTCTTTTCTGATTACATTATCATAAACTTGACCAGCAGTTAAGTTGTTCAGTTGTGACAATGACTCATCTATAAATCGCTCATAGTGACCCAAATCCAAATCAGTCTCTGCACCGTCATCAGTTACATACACCTCGCCGTGCTGAGTTGGACTCATAGTTCCAGGGTCGATGTTAATATAAGGGTCAAGCTTCAGTATGCTTACACTGAATCCTCTTTGCTTTAATAAAAAAGCAATAGAAGACGAAGCTATCCCTTTACCTAATGAAGATACTACACCACCAGTGACGAATAAGTATTTCGTCTTTTTTAGTTTTTTAGATTGAGCCATTTAATATCTAACGATTTTGTTAATTTAGATTAAATCAATTTCAAAAATAGAAAAAATGCTGCTAAG
>JBDQHL010000039.1:0-14495 GCA_040264895.1 Bacteroidota bacterium | reverse complement strand
TAATATAAGTTTAAAATCATTAAGTATAGCTTCTACGTGCTGCTTTTCTTCAGCCATAGAATATATTGCTTTAGCATATCTCGATGATATAATTTTTTCATTCATTCTGAATAACCTATTAGTTTTTAGGTAATTTTTCTATTTGCTCTTTGGCAAACTTTAAGTGCTCTTCTTTGTCAAGCTTCGATTCTAAAATCTTTTCTGTAGCACTAACAACTAGGTCTGCTACTTCACTTCTTAATTCAGAAATTGCATCATTCTTTTTTCTTTCAATTTCTTTATTAGCATCCTCTAGTATCTGAGTTTTACTTTTCTCTGCTTCATCTATAGCTTTCTGAATATTCTCATCTGCTTTAGATTTTGCACTAGATAAAATCTCTGAAACTTCTTTCTGAGCATTATCAAGCTTTTCTTGACTCTCTTGCAAAAGTTTCTGTGCTTTTTCATTAAGTACATTTGCTTCATCTATTGCATTTTTTATATTTTCTTCTCTCTGATTCAATGATTTTTTCATTGCAGGAAAAGCAAATTTAGAAAGTATAAATAGTAGAATACTAAAGTTTATTATTGACCAGATTATCAGACCTGGGTTGACACTCATTATGTCTTGCATTTAAATACCTATTTAATTTTTATTTCAATTTCGAAAAAATGGAACTCCCCAAAGAAGGGGAGTTCCAAAATTATTATGCAATTGCCATCAACAAACAAATAACCAATGCAAAGAATGCAACACCCTCAATAAGTGCCGCTGCAATGATCATTGTAGTTCTAAGATCGCTAGCTGCTTCTGGTTGGCGTCCAGCTGCTTCTAGTGCAGATGCTGCTAAACGTCCGATACCTAAGCCTGCACCAAGTACAGAAATTCCTGCACCTAATCCTGCGCCAAATAATCCTAATGCTTCCATTTAATGACCTCTAATATATATTTGAATGAAAAATAAAAAATTATGTTCTTAAATAAAATGATTAATGAGCGTGTTCTTCATCATGGCTGTGCTCACCTACAGCTAAGCCAACAAATATGGCAGTTAGCATAGTAAAAATATAAGCCTGAAGAAACGCTACTAATAATTCAAGTAAATTTATAAATGTTGCAAAACCTACAATAGGCACTGCTAAAAATATTTCTTGGAATAAGAATAGTAAACCTATCAATGAGAACAAAACTGTATGTCCTGCTACCATATTCGCAAACAAACGAATTGTAAGTGAAAATGGCTTAATAAACATTGAAGCAATCTCGATAGGTACCATTAGTGGAGCTAACCATACAGGTGCACCTCCTAATAAGTGATTTAACCATGCTTTAATTCCAGACTCTCTTATTGCCGTATAGTTAATAACAATGAATGCTGTTATTGCTAAAGCTGCTGTAACACCTACAGTCGCAGTAGCTGTGTGACCCCCAGGCAATAGTCCTAATAAATTCATTACTAGAATAAATAGGAATAAAACGAAGAAATATGGTAATAGTCTATCTGCAGCTTTACCAGCAATATTTGGACTGACTACGTCATCTCTTATGAATACGATTATTGACTCAATTACATTATGAATTCCTTTGGGAGCAGAATTGTTAGATTTTTTTGCTTTTTTTGATACCGTAAACATAACAATTGCCAATATTATCATTGATATCCATTGGAATGCAACCATATTTGTTACAGATAAATTTAAATCT
Source organism: Bacteroidota bacterium (assembly GCA_040264895.1). Taxonomy (GTDB): domain Bacteria; phylum Bacteroidota; class Ignavibacteria; order Kapaibacteriales; family UBA2268; genus PGYR01. Next base: position 12,811 of record JBDQHL010000039.1, on the reverse strand, counting down.
GGTGCTTCATGAGTATTAGCATTTACTATATGATGATGTTCTGTTATATAATCACCAGAATCTTCCATGCTTTGTCTATTTCCATAAATATGAAATTGTCCTTCATCATAAAGGATAACAGGTAAAATGTCTGCGTGGATTGGGCCCCAACTAAAAACATCATGGTCACCCATGTCATTTAGAATTTCAGTAACAGCGTTAGATTCTTTTTGATTCTCTACTGTTTCATCTTTGTTTTCAGTCTCAACTTTTGTCTCAGCCAAATTTTGATTTGCTGTTTCATTGCTTTGATTCATAAACATTTAATTTGCCTTGTTTTTATTTTCAATTGCAAACTTACTAAAACTTTTTGTCTTGTTAAGATAAATTATCTCAAAAAATAAAAATATGATATATGTAATAAAAAAACTTAATAATAAGTATAACTTATCCAACTCTACCATATAGATTAAAACTAATAACAGAGCGATTAATATTACAAATTTTATTGCTGTGGTTGTAGAATACCACAAGATAAAATCATCCCAATCATTTTGCTTCAAACTGTGTTTAACTGTTATTAAAGTATAGACAAAACTCAGTATATTTAGCAAAATTCCGGCAACTACAGATATAAGCATCTATTATTAATCTTTCTTTTTTTTCTTTTTCAAAACAACTTTAAAGAACTTATAGAATGCTACTACTATACCAAATAATGAAAGTATAAGTGTCCATTGTGGCGACGATTCATAGGTCTTATCAAGCCAGTAACCTAGTAAAGAGAATAATAGCACAGTAAGTGCAAAGTCTATTCCCAATGTAAGGTAAGGAGATAATTCCTTAATTATCTTAGCCCTATTTGATTTATCTTTATTCATTATAAGAACTTAAAACTGTAAAATTAACAACTTCAAAGTTAGTGACTTATATATCAAGTTCAAAATTTTATTCTATTTATTTATAAACAATTAGCTATGATTTGAAAATGTTATAATCCGTATTTTTTTAACTGGTAAAGTAGTTTACTGTTATATATATTCTCAACATAACCATACCACTTGTTTGGTGGGACTAAAAGCAATGTGCCATAGGTGGTGGGCTCTTCTAATAGGTTCTCAGATGATGACACCTCAGACTCTTCATCCGGTCTGAAAATATTATCAATATCATGAAGAACAATCGAACAAGGTACTTCGTAGTATTCATCTTCTTTAATACTACTTAGACCTATTAGACTAATAGGAAGCTTACATTTTAAATTATAACCAGTGTCGGTAAGGTTAGAATAAGCTATAATATTCTGACTAGCTTCTTTTATTTCGTTGTTGTCCTTATCCATTGTTCTTAGTTGTAAACTAGGTTTTACATCCAAAAAGTTACCGGGTTGGATAGAAATATTAAAGTAATTAGACTGTTTTGAATCAAACTCATTTAGTTTTCTATCTTTCAATTTGTATAATTTATCCTGATCCAATGGTTTATTCTCTAACCATAAGTCGACATAATCACCTATGCAATCATCACAATCAGGGAATATTATTTTTTCGTCCACTACATTTATGTCTAAATATAAATAATCACTATCGTAAGAAGAACTGACTTTAAAAGAAGCATCTTCTGCTCCCTCCCAATCGAAAGCTCCTTTGTTTACATATTTTACTTTGTCATTATGAATTTCGTGGGTATAGCCATCATAGATTATCTTACCTCTTGGGTAAGAGGGTAGAGTCACAAAATTTAGTTCATACTCTACATTCCCGTTACTAGTAACCAGATACTTTTCTTGATTTCTGAGGTTAAGGTAGTTTTCATAAGTTTCTTTAGTGAATTTACCATCCCTTTCGGTGTTAAACTCATCTACCTTGATCAAATTCCCATTTTTGAATGTATATCCCCAAATAGTCCATTTGAATTGCTTGTGTTTCTGAGTAATAAAACATACATTATCCCTTATAACAATACCTATTTCCAAGGGAATTTCGAAGAAATCGTATCTGAAATTTGCTACTTCTACCAAATAGCCTTCTATATCAGCAAACATGTACGTTCTGATTTTCTTACCTTTGTCAGATGCAACTCTAACCGAAAAGGCTACATCATAATAACCATCGCCTGTGAAGTCACCAACATCCCAACCCCAAATTTGATATTTACTATCTGTAGGTAACGACTTTTGAATATCTTGAATTAGTTTGTTGTCAAAGTATTTTTGAATTTTAGGTGCAAATTCATCAAATGTCATACCTTTTGAGAACGCCATAACAGGTAAAAAGAACAGAACAATTGTAATTATTGATTTCATTTTAATTTTATTTACTATTTGAAATTTGAAAATATATCTTTAGCCAAATCAGTATGACTTTCTTTAAGTCTTGCTCCGTGCTGACTTACTACTCTACTTGCTGCTAGCGACCCTAAGTTCCCAGCACGTTCTATTGACTCACCATAAATCAACCCATAGAAAAATCCACCTGCGTACATATCGCCTGCTCCAGTACTATCAACTGGTGTAGCTTCGTAAGCAGAGATTTCGTAAAATTTACCATTCCAAACTATGTGAGAGCCATTTGCACCTTTTGTAAATGCAACATTCTTATATTTATTAGATAATTTGTCTAATGCATTAGCTGAATCTACTGCTTGAGTAAATAGAGTACCTTCTACTTCATTGCAAAATATTAAATCTGCGTATTCGGCAATTTTTTCTAATCGTTCTCGGAACAAATCAATTATAAATTTGTCAGAAATAGTAAGTGCTACTTTAGTATCATATTTTTTAGCAACATTACAAGCATGTAGAGCAGCTTCGTAGCCAGTATCTTCAGTCAGTTTGTACCCCTCTATATATAGCCATTCCGAACGTTTTATTAACTTATCGGAGATAAAGTCCTTGTTGTAGTTTTGGGTTGCTCCTAGTGAAGTTAACATTGTTCTCTCTGAATCAGGTGAGATAAGAACAAGACACCTACCAGTATGATCATTTTCATCTACTTTTGCGTCTAAGATTATTCCCAAATCACTAAATTCGCTTGAGTAAAAACTTCCGTCAGAATCTTCACCAATCATTGATTTATAAGCTGCCTTACCTCCGAAACTAGAGAATGCTATAACTGTATTAGCAGCTGAGCCACCACTTGACTTATATTGTGTTCTATTGCCCATTCTATTCAGTATTTTTTCCTGAGCCTCATCTACAACTAATGTCATAGTTCCTTTTTCTAAAGACAGTTCGTTTATTTCATCATCTGAAACTTCGAACTGAAAATCAACAATAGCGTTACCCAATCCACAAAGTTTTATATCCTTATTCAACATTTATTATTTTCCTCTTTTAAAGCTTTCAATTCCCAAATTTACAAGTTTCTCACACAAATCCCCAAACTCAATTCCTGAGGCTTTTGCAGCCATAGGGAAGAGCGATGTTTCAGTAAAACCAGGTGTTGTATTAACCTCTAAACAAAATATCTGACCTTCTTTAGTTATTCTAAGGTCAACTCTACTGTAATCGCTAGTTCCACATATCATAGATGCGTCTAATGAGATACTTTGTGCAAATGCAGATACATGTTCTTCCAGTTCAGCTGGACAAATGTATTTTGTTTTTCCTTTCGTGTATTTGTGTTCGAAATCATAATACCCTTCATCAGTTACAATCTCTATTGCAGGGAGTGGCTCATTATCTAAAATACCTACAGTAATTTCTGAACCAGGAATATATGCTTCAAGCAATACATCTTGAGAATACTTTGATGCTGACTTTATCGCACTACTCAAATCGTCCAGATTACCACCTTCAATAATGTTTATACCAACAGCAGAGCCTTGATTATTAGGTTTTACGACTATATTTCGACCAATTTCATTTCTTATTGATTCTAATGAATCATAATCATCAGCAGTGTTAGAATCTACTACTGACCAAGGTGGGGTAGGGACACCAGAAGAATTGAATAGCATTTTAGATGTGATTTTATCCATTGACAAAGACGATGATTTTACACCTGAACCAGTGTAAGGAATTCCTCTTAACTCAAACAATGATTGCACTAAGCCATCTTCACCATTCTCTCCATGGAGGATAGTAAAAACACAATCAATATCATCAAATATTTCAGAGTTTATACAATCTAATATTGCTCTTTTGTTAAAGCTTTTTAGTTCGTCTTTTGTTATTGGTGAGTTACTTATTTCTTTTTCATTTATATTTATCATTCCATCTGAACCAAGAGCTGGGTCAACTGCAATTACATTGTGCCCTTTTTCTGATAAAGCGTTGTAGATTGCCTTTCCACCAAAGAGTGATATGTTTCTTTCAGGAGAAACACCACCCATTAAAATTGCTATATTCATATTTGTTATCTATTTTGTATTTGTACTTAAGTTAAGCACTAAAATAGCAAAGCTATAGACCAAATCTAAGATTAGTTGAAAAATTAAAAAGTGTTAAGGTAAACTTTTTAATAATGTCACTAATTTGTCATTTAAAATATTACTTAATAAATTAAAAGGAATTGTTCAAAAATAGTTTATTGAATTTACATATTAAATCCTTAAATTTGATTTTAGTGAATGAACTAAATAAATATTCCTAAACGCCCAAAAGGTATCCAGTAGATTTGGATAGTTTTTGGGTTTTTTTTTGAAAATAAATAAGATGTAACTATGAGAAAAAAAGCTCTGATAATGTTAGAAAATGGCTACTATGAGTTTGGTAGTGCCTTCGCAAATGAAGGAACAAGATATTCCGAGTTTGTATTCAATACTTCTATGACTGGTTATGAAGAGATACTAACTGACCCATCTTATAAAGGTCAAACAGTATTGTTCACATATCCATTAATAGGGAATTACGGTGTAACTTTAGAAGATTATCAATCTGATAAAATTCAAGCAGAAGGTATATTACTAAGAGAATACTCTAGAAGTGTAAGTAACTTTAGATCACAAAAACCACTTTCTGAATATCTGGAAGAATCATATACATTTGGGATAGATAGAATTGATACTAGAGCTTTTACAAGAGTAATTAGAGATTATGGTGCGCTGAAAGGTGGTATTAGTACCGAAATTTTAGATCCTGAAGAGTTTTTGAAAAAGGTGAAAGCTTCACCTTCAATTTCTGATGTGAATTTGTTTAGAGAAGTAATTTCAGATAAGGTAAAAGTATTTGAAGGTAATCAGGAAGTTACGGAAAATATTATTGCAATTGATTTCGGAATTAAAGGTAATATCATTAAAGACTTACAATCTAAATTTAATAAAATATATCTTGTACCTTTTGATGACAACTTTGACGAAAATATAAAGGATTTAGAATATGATGGTGTATTCTTATCAAACGGTCCAGGTGACCCAAGAATAGTTAAAGAGGTTGATAAGTATATTCAAAGATTTGTAGAACTAAAGAAACCTGTTATAGGTATATGTTTTGGTCATCAGTTAATTGGGCAGTCATTTGGTTTAAAAACCATCAAATTGCCTTTTGGTCACCACGGTGGAAACCATCCTTGCAAATATATGGATAATGGTAAAGTTTATATTACTGCTCAGAATCATAACTATGCCATTTCGAAAGAAAGTTTAGAAAAGAATGATGATTGGGAGATGACATGGTTAAATCTATATGATAATACAGTTGAAGGAATGAAGCACAAGAATTTACCAATCAATTGTATTCAATTTCATCCTGAAGCTTCACCAGGTCCAAGAGAAGCAAACAGAAAAGTATTTGAAGATTTTTATAACACAGTAGCAAACGGGAAATAATATGCCAATAAGGAATGATATAAAACGAATATTAGTTATAGGTTCAGGCCCAATAGTTATCGGTCAAGCTGGAGAGTTTGACTATTCTGGTTCACAAGCTGTTAAAGCTTTGAAGAAACTTGGTTACTATGTTGTTGTTATAAATAGTAATCCAGCAACAGTAATGACTGACCCTGAGATTTCAAATAAGACTTACATAGAGCCTATTACGACAGATATAATAGAGCAAATAATCCAAAGAGATAAGATTGATGCTATTCTACCAACAGTGGGTGGCCAAACAGCATTGAATACAGCTTTGGATTTAGAAAGAGAAGGAATCTTAGCTAAGTATAATATAGAGCTATTAGGTGTTAATATTAAATCAATCAATATTGCAGAAGGAAGAAGAGAATTCAAACAAGCAATGGATGAAATTGGTTTGCTTTCACCTGAAGGAAAAATTATTAACGATTTTGAATCTGCAATTGAATTTGCTGAAGAAATAGACTTTCCAATTATAGTTAGACCCTCATTTACCTTAGGTGGTACCGGTGGTGGAGTAGCTGAAAATATGGATGAGTTTAAGCGAATTGCCAGACAAGGACTTGATTTATCACCAATTAGCGAGATTTTAGTAGAACGTTCTCTTCTTGGTTGGAAAGAATATGAATTTGAAGTGATGCGAGATATTGCAGACAATGTTGTAATAGTTGCTTCTGTAGAAAATTTTGACCCAATGGGTGTACACACTGGAGATAGCATAACTGTAGCACCTGCACAAACTCTTACAGATGATGAATATCAAACTCTTAGAGATTACTCTATAGATATAATCAGAAAAGTTGGTGTTGCGACAGGTGGTTCTAATATACAATTCGGTGTAAACCCTGCTAATGGGGAAGTAAGAGTAATAGAAATGAACCCAAGAGTTTCTCGTAGTTCAGCCTTAGTTTCAAAAGCAACAGGTTATCCAATAGCTAAGATAGCAGCTCAATTAGCTGTTGGACTAACATTAGATGAAATTGATAATGAGATAACTGAAACTACACCTGTTTCCTTCGAACCGGCATTAGACTATATAATTGTTAAGATACCACGTTGGGATTTCGAAAAATTCAAAGTGCCATCTAACCTTACTACTCAGATGAAGTCTGTTGGTGAAGTAATGTCAATTGGTTCTAATTTCCGTGAAGCTCTTCAAAAAGCATTCAGATCATTAGAGATTGGTGTTTCTGGATTAGAATTTAAGGGTTTAGAAAAATATGATGATGAGTATCTGATTTCTAAACTTGTGGTACCAACTCCAATGAGGCCGTTCTTTGTGAAAGAGGCATTCAAAAGAGGTATGGACTTGCAAGAAGTATATAAGCATACAAATATTGACCCATGGTTCTTAGATAATATATTAGAAATAGTTGAGTTAGAGAAAGAAATTGAGAGTAAAAAAATAGATGAATTAGATTCATTTGATTTGAAACAATATAAACTTTCTGGTTTCTCTGATGTTCAATTGAGTGAACTACTTAAAGTAGAAGAAAGTACAGTTAGGGAAAAAAGAAAAGAATTGAATGTAATGCCTACTTACAAAAAAGTAGATACATGTGCAGCAGAATTTGAGGCTCACACCCCATATTTTTATTCTACATATATGAAAGAAAATGAGAGTAACCCAGTTGATAGGAAGAAAATAATCGTATTAGGTGGTGGACCATTTAGAATTGGGCAAGGTATTGAGTTTGATTATTGTGCTTCACAAGCTGCAATGATATTAAAAGACATGGGAATTGAGACGATAATGATCAACTGTAATCCTGAAACAGTATCTACAGATTATGACACATCTGACAAGCTTTACTTTGAGCCAGTATTCTATGAAGATGTAATGAATATCATAGAATTGGAGAAACCAGAAGGAGTTATACTTCAGTTAGGTGGTCAAACTCCATTGAAATTATCAAAACAGCTTGAAGCTGCTGGTGTTAATATATTAGGTACAAATCAATCTAATATAGATAGGGCAGAGGATAGAGGCCGATTTATGGAAATGCTTGATGAACTTCAGATAGAGTATCCCGCTGGTGGAACAGCAAATTCGATTGAAGAAGCAACAAAAATAGCACTCAATATTGGTTTCCCAGTTATTGTAAGACCATCTTATGTATTAGGTGGGCGTGGAATGGCTGTTGTATATGATGAAAAGGATTTACAGCACTTTATTGAAGAAGCAGCTAAAGTAAACAAGAATCACCCAGTTCTTATTGACAAATTCTTAGAACATGCATTCGAAGTTGATGTAGATGCGTTAGGTGATGGAAAATCAGGAGTTATTGCTGGTATAATGCAACACATAGAGGAAGCCGGAATTCACTCTGGTGATAGTTCTTCTGTATTGCCTACTTACTTGGTAGAACCTCATATAGTAGATAAGATTAGATTTGCTACTTATAAGATAATTGAGAAATTAGAGATTGTAGGCTTTATTAATATTCAATTCGCTGTTTACAGAGACAATGTATATATAATAGAGGTAAATCCAAGAGCTTCCAGAACAGTACCATTTGTTTCTAAATCAATCGGAATTGCACTAACCAAAGTAGCAGTTAAACTAATGTTAGGAGAGAAAATTGAAGATATTAAGATGCCTAGTCCTGGATTTATGGGACACTATACAGTCAAATCTCCAGTATTCTCATTTAGCAAGTTCCCAGGAGTTGATACTGTACTAGGTCCTGAAATGCGATCAACAGGCGAGGTAATGGGTATAAGTGAATTCTTTGGTGAAGCATACGTAAAATCTCAAATTGCAGCTGGTAATCATTTGCCTACAGAAGGAAATATATTTATATCTGTAAATGATTTTGATAAGCAAGAATTACTTCCAGTAGCTAGAAGATTAGTTGAACTTGGTTATAAAATATGGGCAACTCTTGGAACTTATTCTGTTCTAAATGTAAATGGTATAGACGCTAATCCAATTTCCAAGATAGGTGCTGGAAATCCGAATGTAATTGAAAAAATACAAAGTGGAGATATAGATTTAATTATAAATACACCACTCGGAAGAAAAGCATATCAAGATGATTTACAAATAAGAGAAGCTGCTTTACAAAAGAAAATACTTTGTATTACTACTATTCCTGCAGCGAAAGCAGCTGTTGATGGAATGGAATGGCTACAAAAAAATCAGATAACTATATTTGGTCCAATTTTAAATCGTTCTTGGTAATATTGTTAACGTTTAGTAGATTACTATATGGAATATAACAAGTCAAACGGTTTAATACTGATAGTAGATGATAATGTGATGAATACTCAGCAGATAAAAGATATGCTTGAAATTCATGGATTTCAATCTATCACTGCTAAGTCTGCTTCACAAGGTTTAGAAATAGTTAGAACTATAAAGCCAGAGTTAATACTTCTGGACATAGTTATGCCTGAAATTAATGGTTTCTCATTTTGTGAAACAGTTAAAAGTAATCAGCAATACAATGATATACCAATAATATTTATGACAGCGCAAACAAAATCTGACTCAATTGATAGAGCTTATAAAGCTGGAGCAAATGATTTTATTAAAAAGCCTGTAAAACCTAACGAATTAGCTTCACGTATTAAAATTCAGCTCAGAAATGCAGTTGAAGAACGCGAACGAAAAGAAGAAATAGACAATATGCGAAAGCAATTGATTACCCTCCGAGAAGAACTACACAAAGCAAAAAATGGCGATTCAGAAAAGTAAATGATAATTAAAGCTACTAGAGATCATTTATCCGATATAATAATACTGAATGAAAAAATTGCAAATTACATGCAATCAAATGGTTTTAACCATTGGGGGGGTGAATACCCCAATGAATCTATTTACAGAAGAGATATACTAAGAGGATCTCAATATGTATATTTACAAAATAATAAAGTTATTGGCATGGTATCTTACGATATTAATCATCATGAATATTTTGATAAAATTAGTTGGAACGAATCTAATTTGACAGCATATTTTGCACACAGACTTGCTGTTAGCCCTGAATTTCAAAATAAAGGTATAGCACATAAGTTAATGGAGTTTGTTGAATCTAAAGCAAGAAAAGATGGAATTGATGCTATTAGATTAGGAGCATTCAAAGAATATGAAAAAGTTATAAAATTTTATTCTAAACGCGGCTACAATATAATGGGTGAGATAGTGTTCGATGTGAGTCCTATTCCATTTGTAGGAATGGAAAAGTCATTATATTAACTCAATAGCATAGCAGATTTATATTGAAATTTATTTTCCGAGTGGAATGAAAAATAATTTTCAAATAGATATAACAATCTTTTAAAGTCCTTCATCTCAATTTGAATATCAATATTACCTTTTGAAATATTTTTTAATATTAATAATTCTCGTAAAGTGAACTTTAGTTTTCTTTCCCCTGATTCAACATTACTATTGTATAACTTGCAGTTACTCAAGTCCAAGTACACTATATTTTCCTCTGAATAATCAATTTCAGAATTCTTATCCCATGTAAGCGCTATTGAATGACCTACAGAATTTGCTAACTCTAATTGACTATATAAAAACATTGAATAACTAAAAATATGATTGCTAGAAGCTATATCAAATAAATTATCAAGTTTATTGAAGTAGTTAATATCAGATATTTCATCTTTCTCTAGTTTATAAATAGATTCACAAAGCATCAGACATAGAATTTTATCAACAAAAGGCAATTTATCAATAAAACTCTTCTTATTTAAATCGGCATTAGTTAAATTATATAGTTCTTTGTTGGATTTTTTAAAATATTTTAATTCAACAATTGAGCACAGTTCCAATGATGATCCAAATTTGCTTTTAGCACGCCTTGTACCTTTCGCCATTAAAGTTTGTTTTCCAAACTCTTTTGTATAGGCATAAACAATCTTACTAGACTCTGAATAATTCATAGTTTTTAAGATTATAGCTGGTGTGGAAACATTCATTAAATTAAATTGAAAAAATATTAAAAATTGTTTTGCAAGTTAACAAAAAGTGCTTAAGTTTGTAACTCAAAATTATTCCTGAGTAGCTCAGCTGGTTAGAGCATCTGACTGTTAATCAGAGGGTCCGGGGTTCAAGTCCCTGCTCAGGAGCAATTACAAAAGCCGATTACATTTATGTAGTCGGCTTTTTTTTGTTATATAAAAAAAGTTAAGTTGTTATCTTTAAAAAATACAATAAATATTATGAATCATACATTAAGAAATATTATTGCTGTTATAGTAGGTTGGATAATCGGTAGTGTAATTAATATGTCGCTTATAAATTTGGGTAATATGGTTCATCCAATTGAAGGCATAGATACGAATAATATGCAGGAATTGTCTAATGCATATGCATCATTGAGTATTGAGTATTTTGTCTTTCCTTTTTTAGCTCATGCATTAGGAACTTTAGTTGGTGCATTTATAGCTACAATAATTGCTAAAAAGAATAAAAAATTGTTGTCATTGATAGTTGGTATAATATTTCTGTTAGGGGGGATTGTAGTAAGTATTATGATTGATTCACCACTTTGGTTTACAATATTTGATCTTCTATTAGCTTATATTCCAATGTCGATGATTGGCTATAAGGTTGGTTTAAGATTTAATAAATAAAAAAAAGCCATTCAGTTTTTACTGAATGACTTTGTATTTAACTCTTATGATATTCTGATTTAAGCTTTGATAGTTTTCACAACTTCAGAAACTTTTTCAGCAGCATCGTTGAAACTAATAGCTACTTTGAACTCTAAGTCTGATTTTTCAAGTATATCAGCAGCTAATTCTGCATTTGTACCATCAAGACGAACAATCAATGGCATATTTACTTCAACAGTCTCTAAGGCCTTAATTATCCCATTTGCAACTCGGTCACAACGTACAATTCCACCAAAGATATTTATTAATACTGCTTCAACGTTTTCATCGCTCATCATTAATCTAAATGCATTAGAAATAGTCTCTACATTTGCTCCACCACCAACATCCAAGAAGTTAGCTGGCTCACCACCAGAAAGATTAATCATATCCATAGTTGCCATAGCAAGACCAGCACCATTTACCATACAGCCAACATTACCATCAAGTTTAATATAGTTAAGTCCGTATTTAGATGCTTCTACTTCTAATGGATTCTCTTCTGATACATCTCTTAAATCTTTGTAATTAGGATGTCTATATAATGCGTTATCGTCAAAATTTACTTTTGCATCTAAAGCGATAATTTGATCATCTTCTGTAACCACTAAAGGATTTATTTCGAGCATTGAACAATCCATTTGTTCATAGGCATTTACTAACTTGTAAATAAATTTCGAAAAGTTTTTAAATGCAGTTCCACTTAATCCAAGACCAAATGCTAATCTTCTAGCTTGATATCCTTGAAATCCAATTGTAGGGTCAATAGTCTCTTTAAGAATTTTTTCAGGAGTATTTTCAGCTACTTCTTCAATCTCCATTCCACCTTCAGTTGATGCCATTATGATATTCTTACTAGTTGCTCTATCCAATAACATACTGATATAAAATTCTTTAGCTATGGCTGCACCATCTTCTAACATCATTCTATTAACAATTGAACCTTCTTCACCAGTTTGTATTGTCACGAGTTTGTTACCTAGAGTAGCTTCAGCATAGTTTTTTACTTTTTCAGGTAAATTATCACCGAAAAGTACATTAACACCTCTAACGTCCTTACCATCAATCTGAAGAACTTCATTAGTACTAATATTATGAACTTTGCCTTTTCCTCTTCCACCAGCATGAACTTGAGATTTCAAAACAACGACTTTACTTCCGTTATTTACAAAATCTTGTGCAGCTTTTTCTGCTTCTGAAGGATTGAAAATAACTTTGTTTTCTAATACAGGTACGCCATAATGTTTCAACAAATCCTTGGCTTGATACTCATGAATATTCATATACTATCTCAAATTATTGATTAATTTTTATTTTATGTAATAATTACACAAATTTACCAAAAAATCAATCTCATAACAAGTAATTGAATCTTAAAAAAAAACCATATAAATTATTACATGAGGTTTTAAATATTTAAAATTGAAAT
>JBDQHL010000038.1:0-14603 GCA_040264895.1 Bacteroidota bacterium | reverse complement strand
GTATTATATTCAGATTTTTAAAATTTGTCGAAAAAGTATCTGACAAATTACCAAATCCTTTCTTTCTTTTCTTAATCTTAGTATTATTTACTATCATTTTATCTGTTATCGCTAGCCTTCTGGGCTTTTCAGCGCTGCATCCAGTTACTGATGAACTGATAGAAGTAAAAAGCATAATATCCAAGGACGGCATAAGAGAGATGTTTACCTCAATGGTAAGTAACTTTATCAACTTCCCACCGCTCGGAGTTGTTTTAGCCACCATGTTTGGTATTGTAATTGCCGAAAAATCCGGACTGTTTGAAGCTACCCTAAGATTTACTATTTCTAAAGTTCCGGAGAACTTCATCGTATTTACTATTGTATTTGTATCAGTTAACAGTAGCTTGATTGCAGATGCTGGACTGATAGTATTGCCACCACTAGCTGGACTTACGTTTAGAGCAATTGGAAAGAATCCATTAGCAGGGGTAATCACATCATTTGCTGCAATAAATGGTGGTTTTTCAGCCAATTTATTAGTTACTGCTCTAGACCCACTGTTATCAGAGTTGACAAATAGTGCTGCACAAACTATGAATTCTGAATATAGTGTATACCCAACAGCGAACTATTACTTCATGATTATTTCTACATTCTTAGTTTCTATTGTTTGTACAATCGTTAATAATAAAATAGTAGAACCAAGATTAGGGTACACAAAAGAAAAGGTTATTAATGAAGATGGAACAAAAGAGAAAAACACTGAAGTTAATAAAAAGGGGTTAGTATTTGCATACAGTACTTTCTTAATACTTGCGATACTACTAATAACTCTATCGATTCCAGAAGGTTCACTTTTCAGAGATGAAACAGGAAGTCTTACATATTTATTCAAAAGTATTATCCCTATAATAGTTGTAATGTTTTTTATACCAGGATATATTTATGGGAAAATATCGGGGAGTATAAAATCCGCTAATGATATAGTAGAAATGCTTAACTCTGGCATTGGTACTATGGCTTCATATATAGTGATAGCCTTCGCTGCTGGTCAATTTCTTCACTATTTTAGTTGGTCAGATTTAGATATTGTATTAGCTATCAATGGAGCAGATTTTATTTCAAATTTTGGACTTTCTGGATTGCCTCTGTTAGTAAGCTTCCTCATTTTCAGTATGTTATTGAACTTATCAATATCAAGTGCTTCTGCAAAATGGGCTATACTTGCTCCTGTATTTGTACCAATGCTAATGATATTAGGAATAACCCCAGAAGGTACTCAACTAATTTATAGAATAGGGGATAGCACGACTAATATGATTACCCCACTTTTACCTTATTTTCCTCTCCTTATTGTATTTGCTCAAAAATTCAAAAAGGATATTTCCATGGGCGAGTTAATATCATCTTTACTACCATTCTCAATAGCACTATTTATTTCATGGACCTTACTGTTGATAACGTGGTATGTGTTAGATTTACCAATCGGACCAAATGCCTCATTTTTGTTATAATTACAATCGAATAGAACTATTTAATTACATTAGTAGGTAGTAGTTGAAAAAAAATGATTTCAATTCATTTGAATTTTAATGTCAATCACTTATATTAGTGCTTTTACTTTTCACAAAATTTATAATATAAAGATATAACGAGATAAATACTCGGAGGCATTAATTGAAATCAAAACTTGGTAAAATAGCTATTGTAGTTGTACCCATCATCGCAGCTGTGTTTGCATTGTGGCCATCTTACAACTATTCTCAGTTAGAAGATAAACGAACTGCAGCTCTTGAAAGAGCTTCACAAGCAGAAACTCCATCAGATTCATTAGAAATAATGAACCAATTCAAAAAGAACCATGGTGAAGAATACCAAAGCGCTAAGGAAAACTCCTTACAGTTAGGGCTTGACTTGAAAGGTGGTATGTATGTAACTATGGAAGTTGATGTAGTTAAATTATTAAAAGAAACTGCACAGAAAGAAGCTTTAGACGAAGTATTTGATGAAGTTCTAGTAGCTACTCAAAAAGAATCTGAAGACTCTGATGAATCAGTGGTTGATATTTTTGCTCGTAAATTTGAAGAAATTGCTGTACCTCAAGGAAGGTCATTAATATCTTATTTTGATTTGGGAGATATTAGTAATGCTTCCGATGAAAATATTTTAGAAGAGCTACAAGAAAACGCTGACGGTGCTATCAACCAAGCACAAGAAGTTATCAGACAACGTATTGATAAATACGGTGTTTCTGAGCCAAATATCCAAAAGCAGGGTAGTAGAAGAATTCTACTTGAGCTACCAGGTGTAACTGATGAATCACAAATTAGAAACTTACTTGAAACTACTGCAAGGTTGGAGTTTAAGTTAGTTCGTAGTAATGTAGAGTTAGTAAAATCATTCAAAAGAATTGATGCATTGTTAGCTCAAAGCATTGATGAACCTATCAATAACAATAACGTTGAAGAAACTGAGCCTGTTCCGGCTCCTGAAGCTGATACAGAATTAGCATCAATTGATGAAAGTAATGACGATGTTGTTGAAGAAACTGAACCTGACACAACAGTAACTGAAGACTTAGCTCAAGACACTTCTTCACAAGATACTACTAATCCTTATGATGGACTTTCGGAAGATGCGGCAAGAAACTTATACGCTTCTAGTCACCCATTTACAAGTATGTTCGCTACTTTCTGGGTTGGTGGTCAAAATGCACAAATGCAACCGGTTAGTTATGATATTGAAAGTTTTCCATCTCAAGGTAGTTACTACTTTAGAATACACGAAGATTCTTTAGCTAAGTTAAAAATATTAATGAAAAGACCAGAAATCAGATCATTACTTCCTTTTGATATAGAATTAGCTTTCGAAGCAAAAGGTGAAGCTACAGATGTTGAAAAAGTACAAGGTCAGTTTATTGACTTCTATGGTTTGAAAGCTGAGCCAGAATTAACTGGTGATGTTATTGTTGATGCAGGTAAAAATGTAGACCCAACTTCAAACCAATGGGTTGTTAACATGTCTATGAATTCTGAAGGTTCAGAAAAATGGGCATCAATTACTGGTGCAAACGTAGGTAAACGAATTGCAGTTGTTTTAGATGGTAATGTTTATACGGCACCCAATGTTAATCAGAAAATAACTGGTGGGAATTCACAAATATCTGGTATGGCTAATGCTAAAGAAGCAAACCTTCTTGAAATTGTATTAAAAGCAGGTGCACTTAAAGCACCAGTTAAAATTATTGAAGAAAAAGTAGTTGGTGCATCACTTGGTGAAGAATCTATTGCTGATGGTTTCAATTCAACTTTATTCGCTTTTGGTTTAGTAATATTGTTTATGATGTTCTATTATTCTAGGGCTGGATTAGTTGCCGATATTTCACTAATAGTGAACATCCTAATAATATTTACAATTCTAGCTTCATTAGGTGGTACATTATCATTACCTGGTATAGCTGGTATAGTGTTAACGTTAGGTATGGCTGTAGATGCAAATATCCTAATATTTGAAAGAGTAAGAGAAGAGCTTTATAAAGGTAGATCACTTAGATCAGGGATTGATGAAGGATTTAGCAAAGCGATGTCTGCAATATTTGATTCAAATATTACAACATTTATGACAGGTCTTATACTATATTATGTTGGAACTGGTCTAATTCGTGGTTTCGCACTTACTTTAATGATTGGTATTTTAAGTACATTGTTTACTGCAATACTAGTTTCTCGTTCATTAATTGAATTCCAATTATCTGAAGGTGGTAAATCATCATTTAGTTTTGGTCAATCAAAAAAATCATAATCTGATAAAGGAAATAAAATGCAATTTTTCGATAAAACAAATATAGATTTCGTAGGTAAAAGAAAGCAACTTATAACTTTCTCACTAGCAGTGATTGTGGTTGGATTGATAATATCTTTCATATTCCCTCCTAAGTTTGGTATTGACTTTACCGGTGGTACTGAAGTAGGTGTAAGATTTGAACAACCTGTAGAAGTTAGTAAACTAAGAGATGTAGTAACAAAAGCTGGATTTGAATCTTCAGAAATCAAATCATTCGGTTCTGAAAATTCTTACTTAATTAGAATACAAGATGCTGAAAATGCTCCTGATATTCTAAAAAATGCTTTGAATACATCATTTTCAGGTAATTCACATGAAACGTTGAAAGTAGATAAAATTGGGCCTAAAATAGGTAACGAAATGCGCGAACAAGCATTTATTGCAATTGCTTTAGCAGTAATTGTAATTCTACTTTACATTGCGTTTAGATTTGAGTTTGCATTTGGTCTAGCTGCAATAGTAGCCTTATTCCACGATGTAGTATTTACTTTCTTAGTGGTAATTATATTCCAACAAACTGGATTATTCAGTCTCGAAATTGATCAGACCATACTTGCAGCCATGTTGACTGTAGTTGGTTACTCAATTAATGATACGGTGATTATTTTCGATAGGGTTAGGGAAAATAGAGAAACAATGAAATCTAAATCATTAGTAACTTTATTTAATAGATCAATAAACGAAACACTTTCAAGATCAGTTAATACTACAATTACTACTGAAGTTGTACTTGTAATTCTATTATTCTTTGGTGGTCCAACTCTAGAAGGTTTTGCTTTCACTATGATGGTAGGTTTCTTAGTTGGTACTTATTCATCAATATTCATTGCAACACCATTTGCACTTTGGTACTTTACTAATGTTAAAAAGATGGAAATTGGTGAGCTGAAGAAAAAAAATGAAACTGCGGTAGTTTAAAATGAAATTAATAACTGAAAACAATATATCGATAATTACTTTACCAACTGAAGTTTTAGGTGGTACTCAGGTAATTGAATTTTCTGAATTAGTTGATAAAGCTTTGAATGAAGAAAATGAGAAAGTGATCGTTGATTTAACTAACGTAAAAGTATTGAATAGTTCTGGTTTAGGAATGATAGTAGGTGCACATACTAGTTGCTCAAAGAAAGATAGCAAATTAGTTATAGCAGCTCCAAATCCAAAAATTTTAGATTTATTCAAAATAACTAACTTAACCCAAATCTTAACAATCAAAGGTTCTGTAGATTCTGCAAAATCTGAAAATTAATATTTTGGGGAGTAGATTTAAAAAAAATATACTCCGAGCTTAGCGTTCGGAGTTTTTTATTTTACTGAGGTGAATATATGAGTGTAAAAGTAATAGTCGGTGCTCAGTGGGGTGACGAGGGAAAAGGTAAAATTGTTGACTTACTTAGTTCCAAATCTGATATAGTAGCAAGGTTCCAAGGTGGAGCTAATGCGGGTCACACTATTGTAATCGACGATAAGCAATATGTTTTGCATTTAATCCCTTCTGGTATTCTTAATGCTGATACAAAGTGCGTAATAGGTAACGGAGTTGTTATTGACCCTGTTGCATTGATTGATGAAATTGAAATGCTTAGAAAACATAATATTGATGTAACTGGCAGATTATTTATTAGCCATAAAGCTCACCTTATTATGCCTTATCATAAAATGATGGATAGCGCAAGAGAAAGTCAAAAGAGTGATAAAGCTATTGGTACAACCGGTAGAGGTATTGGACCAGCGTATATTGATAAAGCAAAAAGAACGGGTATTAGAATAGTTGATTTACTTGATAGAAAAGATTTTGAAGCAAAATTAAGATATAATATTAGTGAATACAATGAAGTATTGACAAAGATATATGGCCATGATGAAATAGACGTGGATGCTATAGTTGAAAAGTATTTAGAATTTGACAAGCTAATAGATCCATATGTGACTGATATTTCTACTTTAATAAATCAAAGTATTGATGATGGAAAAGAAATTATAGTCGAGGGTGCTCAAGGAGCATTGTTAGACTTAGACCACGGTACATACCCATATGTTACCAGCTCAAACCCTACTTCAGGTGGTGCTTGTACTGGACTGGGTATACCACCGACAAAAATAGATGAAATTATTGGTATTGTTAAAGCCTATACAACAAGAGTCGGTAATGGACCATTTCCTACACAGTTAGATGATGAGGATGGTAGAAAACTAGCTGAAATTGGACACGAATTTGGTGCTACTACTGGAAGACCAAGAAGATGTGGTTGGTTAGATTTATTTGCATTAAAATATTCTGTTATGATAAATGGTATTTCAAGTATTGCACTTACCAAACTAGATGTTCTTGATAGCTTTAAAGAAATCAAAGTATGCATAGGATATAAATTAGATGGTAAGGTTGTAAATTCTTTCCCTGTAGATATGCAAAAATTCAATAATATTGAACTAGTATATGAGACTTTAGAAGGCTGGAATTCTGATACAACTGGAATAAAAGACTACAATGATTTGCCCAAAGAAGTTAAAAAATACATTAAATTTATAGAAGATTATACTGGTGCAACTATTGATTTAGTATCAGTTTCTCCTGATAGAAATGATACTATAGAAAGAAATTAATCCAACCAAAATTTACTTACTATGACAAAAAAAATAATATATACACTTTTGCTTTTGTTCTTAGTTACCTTAACATCTCATTCGCAGTCTTTTGTTAAAGACGGTATTTATGCTGGTGGACGGTTAGAAGTAGGAGCTACTGGACAATTCACTAAATATTTTGGTGAATTCACAGACAATAATGTTTGTTATGGTGGAGGTTTTATAACCAAATATTTCATTCCTTCACTCCCTGAAATTTCTGTAGGAGCAAAAGCTAGTTATGGTAACCTAATTTATGATAGAAGATATAAGAATAGACTTGGCTCAGACTTCTATAGGCAGTTCCCCAAAGAGTATTTTATAGATGCAGATAGAATTAGCTATGAAAGAGAAACTGATATAACCACTGTAGACTTCTTTTTAAATTTCAATCTATTTCCACGTTCACAAATTAACTACTACCTTTTTATAGGGTATTCCGTCCTTTCATTCCAAAATGAAGATATTGAAAACAGCCCATTGGACCCTGGTGGTGATAGAATCCATTACCGTGATTTTAAAGATCAAGATGAGTTCGACTTCCATTTAGTTGGTGGTATGGGGATTGATTTCTTTTTAACCAGAAATGTATCATTTGGTGCTTTCGCCTCATATAGACTATTGAACACTGATATGATTGATGGATATGCTCAAGTCCCACCAGATGGATCAATCACGAATAATGACGGTATTGCTGAAAGTGGACTAAAACTATCATATTATTTATTCAATGATAATGATCACGATTCTGACGGATTAACAAATGAGCAAGAAGCTGCACTAGGAACAAATCCTTATAAAGCAGATACTGATGGTGACGGTATACCCGACAATCTTGAAATTGAATTGTACAACTCAGATCCAAAATTAGCAGATAGTGATGGTGATGGTATGACTGATGGGGAAGAGGTAGCTAATTCTTCCAATCCTAATAAAAGTGATACAGATGGTGATGGAATTAGTGATTATGAAGAGTTGATGTTATATAATTCTAATCCAAATGAAATAGATTCAGATAAAGATGGATTGACAGATATTCAAGAGGTGCAAAAAGGTTCAAATCCTATGAATGGGGATACAGATGGTGATGGTATACCAGACTTGAAAGATAAATGTCCTTCTGTATTTGGAATAAAGTTATTAGATGGATGTCCACAGACAGAGGCATTAGTAAAAGAGGTACAAATACGTGATACTATTGAAATCCAATCTCCACCTGATACAGTTATCATAGTACAAGAAATTGAAAGAATAAAAAAAGGTGACATATACAAGCCCAAAGGAATTCACTTTGTTACTGGTAGTGCTGAGGTTAGAGTTGAGTCTGAACTAATTTTAGACGATATTGCTAATTGGCTTAAAAAGAACAAAAATATTTCGATTGAAGTACAAGGTCATACTGATAGAATTGGAAATGAAGCTGCTAATATGAAACTTTCGAAAGAAAGAGCTGAATCTGTAATGTACTACTTGATTAAAAATGGCGTCTCACCGACAAGACTTAAAGCTAAGGGCTTTGGGGAAACTAAACCTTTGGACATATCTGGCACCAATAAAGGTACTGCTAAGAATAGAAGGATTGAGTTTGAGATAATAGAAAATTAGTAAAAAAAAAAGAGAAGTTTCCAACTGAACTCCTCTTTAATTTTTTTAATTACTGTTAGCTAATGTGATTTCTTTTAATTTTAAGAAATCTTCAGTCTCGAGAAAATATTTACTATTGCAATATTGACAAACCAACTCGTTTTCATTATTTGCTTCCATTTCAGTTATCATCTTATTAGGGAAAGTCATCAAGCTTTTGATAAATTTTTCTTTAGAGCATCTACAATAGAAATCAACTTGTGTTGAGTCCATTACTTTGTATTCGAATGGCAGTGTCTCTGATATTATTTCCTCAGGCATTTTATCTTGAGCCAATAATTCAGAGAACCTATCTAAATTTTGAAGATTATTCGCTACTTCTTCTAAATCTTCTTCAGTCGCCCCAGGCAAAGCTTGTATCATAATACCACCAGAATTCTTGATATTACCTTTGTCATCTAAAGCAACATCTAATATTACTGAAGTAGGAATTTGTTCAGACTGAGTAAAATAATAGGCTATATCAGTAGAAATATCACCTTTAACTAATTCAATAATACCCTGTGTTGGTTCTGATTTGTTGTATAGAACTTTACTAACTTTTATTAACCCTAGACCAACAAAATCAGCATTTTCTACCGAAGCTACATCGATATTTTCATCTTGAACGGCGTAACCTCTGACTTCTCCAACTTTTAACGCTTCGGCAAATAATTTTTTTACATACCCATTAGTGTCAGTTTCAACTATTACTCTTTCTTCGCCTTTTAAAGTAGATGCAATCATTGAAGTAGCTGATAATAATTTTGCTAATAATGTAGCCGGTACAAATCCTAAATTGTGATTCTTTTGTGCCGTTATGGTTGCATTAGTATTTTTGATAGCAATTGCTCTTATCTGCTTATCCTTAGCTAATACTCTAACAACTCTGTCTCTGAATTTTAATTCTTTTTTTAAATCTTCTGCTGTTTTCATTTGAAAGCTGGTATCCCAGTAATATATTGTCCTAAAATTAAAGTGTGTATATCATGAGTACCTTCGTAAGTATATACAGATTCTAGATTGTTTGCATGTCTCATTATTGGATACTCATTTAAAATTCCGTTGGCACCATGAATCTCTCTGGCTTTTCTGCAAGATTCTAATGCCATTTTCACACTGTTTCTTTTGGCAAATGATATATGCTCCGGTTTGAAATCACCCGATTCCATAAGTCTACCAACTCTATGAGCTACTAACTGAGCTTTAGATATTTCATCGAACATCCAAACTAACTTATCTTGAACTAATTGGAATCCGCCAATTGGTTTATCAAACTGAATTCTTGATTTAGAATAATTTATTGAAGATTCATAAACTTGCATTGCAGCTCCAATAGCTCCATAAGCTATACCGTATCTTGCTTGAGTTAGACAGCTGAGTGGACCTTTCAGACCATTAATATCTAATCTGTTTTCATCAGGAACTTCTACATCTTGGAATATTAATTCAGATGTCACGGAAGCTCTAAGTGAAAGTTTATTCTTCATTTCAGGAGCAGAAAACCCTTTCATACCTTTTTCTACTATAAAGCCAGTAACTCTACCGTCAAATTTTGCCCATACAACAGCAACATCTGCTAACGAACCATTGGTAATCCACATTTTTGCGCCATTTAGTAAATAACCACCATCTATTTTTTTAGCATTTGTTAACATCCCCGACGGGTTAGACCCATGATCAGGTTCTGTTAATCCAAAACAACCAATTGCCTCGCCTGTGGCTAATTTAGGTAACCACTGTTGTTTCTTTTCTTCTGAGGCATAAGCTTCAATTGGAAACATTACTAATGAATTTTGGACAGAAGCAAATGAGCGAAGCCCACTATCGCCTCTCTCTAATTCTTGCATAGCCAGACCATAAGTTGTGTAGTTTGCTCCAGCGCCACCATACTTTTCATCTGTTTTTATACCAAACATACCCAAATCACCCAATTTCTGAACCATCTCCATAGGAAATGTACCATCCATGTAGTGTTTTTCAATTATTGGCATTACTTCATCGTCTACAAACTCTCTAACTGTTTGCCTTACCATTAGTTCTTCTGAACTGTAAAGATCATCTAATCTGAAAAAATCAGTACCTTGAAATGACATATATTTATACTCTTAATTTATATTTTTACAAACATAACGAATTAATAGTAAATAAATTTCAATATTATGACCTAATAACATTGTTCATTATATAAATTTTCGTATTTTTGTAATACATTGTTGGGCCAAAGAGCCCATTTTTTATTTATTAATGGTAATTCGAGAAATGGCAAGAAAAAAAGCCAAACATACAATTGATAAGAAAATGATCATTGAAGCATTTGCTGATATGGCCAAAACTAAGAATATCGATAGAGACTTGTTACAAGGTGTATTAGAAGAGACCTTATCCATGATTGTTCGTAAGAAATATGGCATGGAAGCTAATTTTGATATAATTGTAAATATGCAACAAGGTGATATAGAAATTTATATGATGCGTGATGTAGTAGAAGAGGTAGAAGATCCAGAATTAGAAATAAGTATGGAACAAGCCAATTTACACGCTCAAGAAGGTGAAGAATATGAACCAGGGGAAGAGTTTATTGAAGAAATAACTCTGGACAATCTTGCAGATAACTTCGGTAGAAGATTAATTGCATTAGCTTCTCAAAACCTAAACCAAAAAATTAGAGATATCGAAAAAGATCAAATTTATAACGAGTACGTTAATAAAATTGGTGACATCATTATAGGTGAGATTTATCAAGTAAGAAGAAATGACATTCTTGTTCTACATAATAAAGTAGAAGTTAGAATGCCAAGAGACGAACAAATACATGGTGAATCATACAGATACAAAAAGAATCAAACTATTAAAGCTGTGATTAAAGATGTAAGACGGTCTAGTCATGGTGGTCATCCTGATATTATAATTTCTCGTGCCTCTAAAGAGTATTTATCTAGATTATTTGAAGTTGAAATTCCTGAAATTTATGATGGAATAATTCAAATTAAAGCTATTGAAAGAGAAGCTGGCGAAAGATCAAAGGTTGCAGTTATGTCATTTGATGACAGAGTCGACCCAGTTGGTGCTTGTGTTGGTATGAAAGGTATCAGAATTCACTCTATAGTAAGAGAGTTGAATAATGAAAATATTGATTTGATTGAATGGTCAGACAATGACGCTGAATATATCAGGCGAGCTTTATCTCCAGCAAAAATTAAAGATGTTCAAATTGACGAAGAAACAAGAACAGTAAATATTGTTGTCCCTGATGATCAAGTAAGTTTCGCTATTGGAAAGAGTGGTCAGAACGTCAGGTTAGCTTCTAAGTTGACTGGGTATAATATCACACTAATCAAAGAAGGTGGTGAAGATATCGACTTAGATGAATTTAAAGTTGAATTCGGCGAAGATCTATACGAAGAGCTTGTTTCAATGAGAGTTGAGACAGCAAGAGAATTCTTAGAAACTCCTCCTGAAGAACTTTTAGAGATAGAGGGGATGAGTAAAGAATTGTTACTTGAACTAAGACAAATTATACTTATTGAGTTTGATGAAAAAGAAAATCAAGCTATGAAAGATAGGATTCAAAATGCTGAAATTGGCTATCTGAAAGATGAGAGTAATGATGAATCAGCTGAAGAAACTGATAAACCAGTTGAACAAACTGAAGAAGTAGCCTCTAAGGAGGCAGAAGAAAAAGAAACAAAAGAGAAAAGCTCAACTGATGAGCAATAATTTTTATTATTTTAGCATTACGTTAAAATAGATATTAAATTTATAAAGTACTAGAATTAAATAAAGCACGAATATATGTCTGTGAAAAAAATTAGATTATTTAAGATTGCCTCCGAAATAAATATCGGTAAAGAAACTATTGTCGAATATTTGCAATCTAAAGGGCACGATATCCAAAATAAACCTACCTCTATTTTAACTGAGGAGATGGTGGATGCCGTGCACGATAAATTCAAAAAGGAGATGCAGGCAGCCGAAAGTCAAAGAAAGAAAATCAAAAAGCACAAAGATATTCGTGAAGAGACAAAGCAGCTTGTAGAGGAAAGAAGAAAAGAAAGGGAAGAAAAGAAAGAAGCTGAAAAAGAAGAAATCCCAAAAGATGATGCTCCTAAAGTAGAAGAAGTGAAGGATGAGGAAAGCAAAGAGGAAAAAGAACAATCTTCCGAACCTGTTGCTGAAAAAGAAGTTAAAGTTGAAGAACCTGAACTTGAGGAAAAGATAGAAAGTTCTGATGAAGAAGCAACTGAAACCAAAGCAAAATCTGAAGAATCTGATAAAAAAGAGGAAACTTCAAAAGTAAAAGCTGATGATACTAACAAAGAAAATAAGCCTAAAGCTTTTAAAGAAGAAGAGGCTGATGAAATTAAAGGGCTTAAAGTAGTTGGTAAAATTGAAATTAAGACTGAATCTAGAAGAAAGAAAAGCAGAAAGAAAAATACTGACGATGATGCAGCTAGCAGCAATAAAAAGAAAAGAAAGCCTAGAGAAATAAACATAAATGAATCTGCTAAAATAGGGGCAAACAAGTCTACTTCTAGAAGAAAAAAGAAATCTATAAGAGAGCAGATATCTGAAGAGGATGTTCAAAAGGCTATTAAGAAAACTCTTGCTGGGATGGAAGATTCTGGTGGAAGTTCAAGACAGAAAACAAGATCAAAAAAGAAAGCAGAAAGACAAGAAAAAGAGCAAGTAGCTGAAGAGCAAAGAGCAATTGAAGCTCAAACTCTGAAACTTACAGAGTATGTAACAACTGCAGATTTGAGTGAACAAATGGGTATTGACTTGAATGAAGTCATAGTCAAATGTATGGAACTTGGATTGATGGTTACTATCAATCAAAGACTAGATAAGGACACTATTACTGTTATTGCTGATGACTATGGTTTTGAAGTTGAATTTGTTGATGAACAAACTCTCGAAGCAATTGAAGATATAGAAGATAATGATGAAGATCTCAAACCTCGTCCACCTATCGTAACTATCATGGGACACGTTGACCACGGTAAAACATCACTTCTTGATTATATAAGAAGTGCAAACGTAGTTGCTGGTGAGTCTGGTGGTATAACCCAGCATATTGGTGCTTATATGGTTGAGACTACTAATAAAAAAAATGTAACATTTTTAGATACTCCTGGTCACGAAGCATTTACAGCTATGCGTGCAAGGGGTGCTCAAATTACTGACATAGTAATACTTGTTGTAGCTGCTGATGATGAAGTTATGCCACAAACTAAAGAGGCAATCTCACATGCTAAAGCTGCAGATGTACCTATCGTTGTAGCAATAAATAAAATCGATAAACCTGCTGCAAATCCAGATAGAGTTATGCAGCAACTATCCGAAGAGGGTGTACTTGTTGAAGATTGGGGTGGTAAATACCAAACTGCTAAAATCTCAGCTAAAACAGGTGAAGGAATTGATTCTTTACTTGAGAAGATAACTTTAGAAGCTGAATTACTTGAATTGAAGGCTAATCCAGATAGAGTAGCTAGAGGCACAGTTGTTGAAGCTCACTTAGATAAAGGTTTAGGTCCTGTTGCTACAGTGGTAGTTCAAAAAGGTACACTTCAACAAGGTGATTCCTTTATTGCTGGTACAGTATGGGGTAGAGTAAGGGCAATGTTTGATGAAAGAGATCATAACGTAAATGATATTGGCCCATCACAGCCAGTTAAATTAATCGGATTTAACAGCTTACCTTCTGCTGGTGACGTGTTTATGGTTGTAAGTAATGATACAGAAGCAAGAAATATTGCTTCTGAAAGAAATGCTCTGAAACGTGAACAAGAAATGCGTCAAGTAAGACATACTACTTTAGATGATATATCTAATCAAATTAGAATTGGTGGTGTAGAGATTCTTAATATCGTATTGAAAGCTGATGTATCAGGTTCATTGGAAGCACTTTCAGATTCACTTCAAAAATTATCGAAAGATGAAGTAAGAATAAACATTTTACACAAAGGTGTAGGTGCAGTTACTGAAAATGATATTAACCTTGCTATAGCATCTGGTGCTATCGTTATTGGTTTCCATGTTAATGTACCACCTGCAATTGAAATTCTTGCTAAGGATGAAGAAGTAGAGATAAGAAATTACGATATCATATATGACTGTATAAATGATATTACTCAAGCATTAGAAGGTATGCTTAAACCAGAGTTTAAAGAAGAAGTTACAGCAAATGTTGAAGTAAGACAAACATTTAAAATAAGTAGATTAGGTACCATTGCTGGTTCTTATGTACTTGATGGTAAGATTTCTAAATCAGATAATGTGAGAGTTCTAAGAAATGGATTACCAGTATTCGATGGTAAGATAAAATCATTGAAACGTGAAAAAGATGATGTAAGAGAAGTAAAATCAAAATTTGAGTGTGGTATTATGCTCGAAGGATTTAATGAATACATAAAGAATTATAGAGGGTAAAGAAAAAGAGCTACCGTAAGAGGCAGCTCTTTTTCTTGAATAGTTCTTCCGGATACTATTCTACACCATAATTATTTTTTTACGGCGTCCTTCAAACC
>JBDQHL010000037.1:0-15243 GCA_040264895.1 Bacteroidota bacterium | reverse complement strand
TTTCTATATTTTGAATTGTAAAATCTATATAATATGGATATGTAAGAAGAGTAAAGTATTCTGTAGTATCTACGATATTATTAACTACAAAATAATCAATCGTACGTTTTAATATATCTGATTTTAACTCTCTATAATTTTCAATAGTTCCTTCATCATAATTAATTGTTGTACAGGAAAAAAAACTGAAACTCAAAAATAGAATAGTCATTTGAATAAATATTTTCATAAATCTTCCTAGTTGTCATCTGGTGTCACAAAAGTTATACCAGTAGAATAACCAAAATACCAATTGTGTTTTCATCTAATTTATAATGCCTCTTTCAAACCAACTAATTTTAGAAGAATCATTAAAAGATGAATCGGAATAAAAGACTGCTACCCATCCAGAATTCAACAAACAAATCGAATGTTGGAAATTCCAATAATAACCATCAGTTTCTGTTTGTGCTGTTAAATAAGAATCTCCAACTTTTAAGTTATCTGGTGATACAAAGTTAGTATCATAAGTGAAAATTCTTTCTACATTATTAGAATCATCAAAACTAATATAATATACTATTCCGTTTTGAGACACTTCGTAACTCTCAACAAAATTAAATTGAGAGTCAAGAATTATTTTTTTTTAGAAGAATCTAACTTATGTTCATTAAATTTTTCAATATGCAATTCTGTATAATTTGATTTGCATGAAATAATTAAAAAGACAAAAAATATTGGATATGTTCTAAAATGCATGAAAAACCATTTTTTAAAATAAAAGAAGGGTATTCTTCTGTTTCTGTGTTAGATTCAATTTACTTAATGTTATATGATTTAACAAATAGAGAGAAGTAAAACAAAAAAAACCAACCAATTGGCCGGGCTTAGTAAAATTTAAATTACCTACTTGGTACTACTCTACAGTTGGTATTATGTGAATAGTTACGTTTCTGTTGTACATTCTTCCTTCTGGAAGAGTGTTATTATAAGTGCTAGCAGAGTATTGCTCACCATAACCGTGAGAAATGATATTATCTTTCTTCGATTGAGAAGTAAATTCATCAACAAATATATCTTTAGCCTCATTAGCTCTCTTTTGAGCAATTTCAGAATTCACTTGAGTTTTACCAATAGGGTCAGTATGTCCAGAAATTAATAACAATTTATTATTATTTACCTTAGGAGCAACTACTGTTCTTAGTTCATTTTCAGAATTCTTAATAGCGTCTGCCTGACCGTAGTTGAATAAAATAGTGTATCTTTCACCTTTTTCCTCATCATCCATTTCTTTCACTAAAGTGAACTCAGTTTGGTCTTGTACAGTAGAACCATCTTGTTGTACTATTTCAATATTACCACTATACTCACCTTCTTCCTTACCTTGCATAATTTCGTAAGGTGAAATTCTTTCAGTTTGACCGAAATATGGACCATAAGTATATTTCTTACCGTCTTCATCCATTATGTTGATATTCCAAGAGCTAAATTTAACATTAGTGTTTAGAGTAACTAATATGTCATTATCGATTGGATACTCATCTATCATCTTAATATCTAACATTTTGTAAACTTCAGGTTTGTTAAATACAAATTCAACTCTTCTGTTTTCTACATCAGCTAGTGGTCTATCGTTTACAGGAGTAGCAGAGCTACCAGAAGGAATACGAGGCATTTTTTGACCTTTAGTAGTTATTCTGCTAGCATCTATACCGTGTATATTTACTAAGTAATCTCTAACAGTATTAGCTAAAGCGTCACCATCATTTGCTTTTGGAGCAGAACCAATTAACTCAACAGTCAAATCGTCATCATCTTTTAGTTCTTGAGCATATATATTCATTATTTCGTGATAAACAGCTAATTTTTTGTTAGTAGCAGTTTGACCAGCTAATTCTTTGTTGTCTGTTAAGTCTAAAACTGCTTCTTTGTCAAAATTGTCAGCTTCACCTTTACTTAGTATAGAGTAACGAGGAGCTAAATTTTGTTCTCCTGGATTGAAAAATACATAAGAAATAAGAGGGAATGCTTCTTCTATTACCCTTTGTATTACTTTTCCTTCGTAAGGAGGAAGTACTGTAGCGTACTGACCGCCCGTAGGAGCTGAATTCAAGTTAGGAATAAAATCTATTGCAGCAGTAACACCTAATCTAGCAGTAATAGTAGTCCAAGTATCGTCGAATCCATCTTGCTCATCTAACTTAGCTCCTTTTTGTGACATTAACCAAGAACCTTCGATGAATGGAGAAAGAACAAAAACTGAGCTTTCGCCAACTGGAGCAACTCTGATATCATAACTGAAACCAGCTTGAGCACCAAATGCCATGTCATTTAGTTCAGTTGCTTCTAAACCTGATGTTGCAGGCTGACCATTCATTGGGTCATAATCGAACTCACCAGCCATTTTGAAAGCCAATACTGGTCCAACATGAGCACTAACACCTTAAAATAAAAATTCATTAATCTTTAAATAAGGCGCTACATTTACATAAGAATTTGTGATGTCAAATTCTGGTTCATTATCGAATGATTGATCAGTAACTAATTTAGAACGATCATCATAACCAATTTGTAAACCTATACCCCACCAATTGCTAGAAATATATTCTGCTCTTAAACCGAAGTAAGGTGCTATACCATTACCATCATTTGTATATAAAGTTGGGAAGTCTCCACCATTAGGACTAAGGTCTTGGAATCCCAAACCAGCCATGTTGTAGTTAAGACCTAAGTCTAAACCAATTCTATACTTTTGGGGTCGTTCTAATTTGTTGTCCTGAGACATAAGTGTACTAGTCGCAAGTACAGCTATTATTAGAAAAAACTTAATTACTCTCATATTAACTCTTAATATTTAATATATTTTAATTATTTATTTATTTTATTATATAAACTTAGTAAAAATCTGAAAAAGTAGTACAGTATTTATACTTAAATGATTATGAATATAGTTAGTAGTTTCTATAAAGTGTAAGAATTTCTTTACATTATTTAATTATTGAAATAATTATTGTTATTTTGATATTTTATTTATTGGAAATTGACAAACAACTGTGAGCAATTTAGTCAAACTATTATTAGTGTTAACTTTTGGGCTAACTTTAGCTTGCACTTCATCTAAGCCAATCTCTTCGAACAAATTTGAAGGGTTTAGCGAAATAGAAAAAGGTGAAGTAGCAACTATGAGTTGGGATTTTGCTAATGCCGAAAAAGTAAAAGTAGAATCTTATGACAAAGATTATAATGCTATTGATAGCGCAAAGGTATCACCTGAAGAAACCACTGAGTACAAAATAACTGCCCTTCACGACCAAGATACTGTTGCATACATGTGGGTAGTAGATGTAAAAGACTTTATAACCGAGAAGAATTCGAATATAGTTGAGAGTAAAAAAGAAGAACCAAAACAGTCAGAAAATATAGTTTCTTCTTACAAACCAAATGGCACTAGCTCTAAGTATATCAATGGTTCTATTGGCCCCGAAGCAGCACCAGTTAGATTAAAAATAACTAACTCCAAAATAAAAGATGAAAAGCTAGAGCTGGAAACAATAATTTTAGATGAAAATGGTAACTTCATAAATGGCTTAAACTCTAAGGTTGTTGACTTATCATTCATACAACTGTGTTCAAAAAGCTCAACTTCATCTGCAAATTTAGAAATACAAGAAGTCCACAAAACAAATGGCTCGGAGTACTCTATTGTATTCGATAATTCAGCCGTAGCAGAATTTAATTTCCCATTGCTTGAAAGAGTTCTAAACTTTTCAGAATCACTAAACAAAGAAGACAAACTAAGCTTTTCATATTTCAATCAGAACTTCGTTGAGTACACAACACTATTGCCACAGTCAGAGTTTTATGACAAATTTAAAAGCTATGACTTACCCGAACCTAGTGGTCTGTCTGGGCTTTACAAAGCTCTTTACAACAACATGGTAGTCTTCACAGCCGAAGTTTCTAAAAATATGAATAAGGCAGTTGTATTAATAACTTACAGTGAAGACAACTCATCACTTATTTATAGCCCAAATGATATTATAAATGCAGGAAGAAACTTTGGTATTCCAGTTTATATAATTGCCATTGGCGATGCATACAACTCTTATTCATTACAGAAAATTGCAAACTCAACAGGTGGTAAGTTATACCAAGTGGATGCAGACAGTCTGGAGAATGCTGAACAAATATTAAAAGAAATTGATTTCGCAAAGAACAACCACTACGCTGTGATAGTTGACTATGAAAGTAGTGAGGTTGAATGCGGCGACTCCTATGGTAAATTGGTACTAAAGTATGGTGACAACACCGTAGAGGATGGAATAGTTGTTAACCCAACAAAAAATGAGTTTCACTCGTATTATCAATCAGTTGCTATATTCGATCAAAAAACTGATGATTATCGTGGTAAGTATGATGAATCAATTATGGAGTTAGCTAACGTACTCAAGAGTAACCCTAATTACAGAATTAAACTAACTGGCCATAGTGATGACGAAGGAGACAAAGTCTTCAACTCAAAGGTATCGGACGATAGAGCAACTAAAGTAAAAAAATCACTTGTAACTGTTGGAGTAGATGATAACCAGATAATGACTGACGCAGAAGGGTTTTCTAAACCTTTATACATATTGGGGCAGACACCTTGGCAAAAAGCTTATAATAGAAGAGTAGAGTTAAAATGGATAAACCCTGCTAGTAAATCACCTTTTGAAATTATAGTTGCTCAGCTCTGGACAGAAGACGAGGCAGCAGCAGCTGTCAGAACTTGGAACAAAAGGGGTTACGATGCTTATTTTGAAAGTTATTTGATTGGTGATGAGCCAGTATACAGAGTTATGCTTTGGGGTTTTGAAAATGAAGATGATGCTAAAATTACAGCATTTAAGATAATGAAGAAATATAAAACAAAAGTAACATATAAATAAAGAAGCTATAAATGAGCAAAGAAGATTTGATAGGAAAAGAAATAAAGTGCTTAGATCATGGATTTGTAAGATTAGTTGATGTTATGGGAGATGACTCTTCTATAGTCCAAGCTGCAAGAGTTTCATATGGTTCTGGTACTAAAACAGTAAGAGAAGACAGAGGGTTAATAAGATATTTGATGAGACATTGGCACACCACTCCTTTCGAGATGGTAGAATTTAAGTTCCATATTAAGCTTCCAATATTTATAGCTCGCCAATGGATTCGCCACAGAACTGCTAATGTGAATGAATATAGTGGTCGCTACTCTATAATGAAGGATGATTTTTATGTTCCTGACTTAGAGCAGATCAGACCTCAAAGTGAAAACAACAAACAAGGCAGAAGTGAAGAAGCATTTGAGCAAGACAAAGCCAAACAAATACAAGATAGTATGAGCAAAGTTCAAAAGGACCTATATGGTGAGTACGAGAACTTGCTTGAGGATAACTTTGCGAGAGAATTAGCTAGAATCAATTTACCACTGTCAAACTACACTGAGTGGTATTGGAAAATAGACCTACACAATTTATTTCATTTCTTACGTTTACGCATAGACCCTCACGCACAGTATGAGATCAGAGTATTTGGCGAAGCTATGGCTGATATAGTCAAACACATTGTACCACACGCTTGGGAAGCATTCGAAGACTACAGGTTAAACGCTGCTAACTTCTCTAAGCCAGAACTTAGAGCATTGAAAGAATTACTAAATGGTACAAAAATAGAAGATTTGAATTTGGAAGAGCTAAAGATAAGCAAGCGCGAATTTCGTGAATTGCAATCCAAATTGTCTTCACTAAGTTAACAAATAAATTATGAAAAAAATACTATTAATAATTCCAATTTTTACATTTGGAATTAGTTCACTAACCTCACAAACAGCAGATGAAGTAATAGCACTTTATTATGATGCAATTGGTGGAAAAGAAAAATTCGAATCAGTTACTTCATGGCACTTAATTGGCGGATCTAAACTGACTAACAACAAACCTGGTGAATTCCAGTTCATATACGTGAAACCAAATAAACTGAAAGTAAAGACAGTAATTGACTCAGTTAAAATTATTCAGTCTACTATAGGAAAAAAAGGATGGAATGTAGTTCCCCCAATGGGGATAAATACCCCAACCCCTATCGATGAGCGTAGTGCTGAGCAATTACTTGGGCAAAATGCACTAGTATTAGGACCCTTCTACAATTACAAGGAAAAAGGCGTAAATGTCAATTACGAAGGCCTGAAAAAAATAGACAGTACTGAATACAAAATGATTAAAGTTTGGAAAACTGAAGCTGGTCCTAAATCTTATGTATATCTAGACAAGAAAACAGATTTGATTATGGTAATTGAAACTGAGACAACCGCTCAGGGTAAAAGAGTAACTTACAGAAACTATATATCTAGTTATAAGGAAGTTGATGGCTTAATGATGCCATTCAGTTTTGCTACTTATTTTAATGGGAATGAAGTAACACGACTGGAATTAGACGAAATAATATTGAATAGAAAATATAGTGATGATGTATTCGAGTTACCAGAAAGTACAGAAAATAATAAGCAATAAGCAATTACTTTGCTTTAATTTTCAAATTTGATTATTTTGCAATAATATAAAAAAACAAAACAAAGAAAAGACATAAACGGGAGTTTATAAATGAAAGTTGATGTAGTAATGCCTAAGATGGGCGAGTCATTACAAGAAGGAACCATTATCAAATGGTTAAAAAAAGAAGGTGAGACTGTTGAAAGAGATGAGATGATATTGGAAATATCTACTGACAAAGTAGATACCGAAGTTCCATCTCCTCAATCTGGGGTACTAACAAAAATATTAGCTCAAGAAGAAGAAGTAGTAGAAGTAGGTGCTAAGATTGCTGAACTTGAAACTGATGCATCTGCAGCAGCTTCTGGAAGTTCAGACGACAGTGGTAGCCAAGAAGAATCAACTCCTGAACCAGCGCCAGCTGAAGATACTTCAGATGATAGCGATGCGGGAAGTGATGATGGTGGTGGCGACTTGCAAGATTTGGTTATGCCTAAGATGGGTGAATCACTTCAAGAAGGAACTATAACAAAGTGGCTAAAAAGCGAAGGCGACGAGATAGAAAGAGATGAGATGATATTAGAAATATCTACTGACAAGGTAGATACAGAAGTTCCATCTCCAGTTGCTGGTGTATTACAACAAATATTAGCTCAAGAAGAAGAAACAGTAGAAGTAGGTTCTGTAATTGGTAAAATTGCTACTAAAGGTGGCGGTGGTGCTAAAAAATCAGCTCCTGCAAAACCTGCAGCTCCTGCAAAACCTGCAGCTCCTGCAAAACCTGCAGCTCCTGCAAAACCTGCAGCTCCTGCAAAAGAAGAATCTAAACCTGCTGCGAAACCAGCTGCACAAACTACTGCACAACCAAGTGGTGGGGGTCAGCAAGTGCAAGGCACAACTTACGATATTCCTCGTAAGAAAGATGGTAATTTCTTCTCTCCATTAGTAAGAGCTATGGCGACTGACGAAAAAGTATCATTAGAAGAGTTGATGTCAATTAATGGTACTGGTAATGACGGTAGAGTAACCAAAGATGATTTGGAAAACTATATCAATAACAGAGGTTCTGCTCCTGCTCAGCAGCCGCAGCAACAACAATCTGCTCCATCGAATGCTCCATCGCAATCAGCTTCTAACTTTAGTGGTGGCGATTCGGAAGTAATTCCAATGGACAGAATGCGTAAGCTAATTGCTAAGCACATGGTTGACTCTAAGCAAACTTCAGCTCACGTAACTAGTGTTGCAGAAGTTGACGTAACTGACATAGTGAACTACAGAGAGAGATATAAAGCGAGCTTCCTAGAAAGAGAAGGAATGAAATTGACTTACACTCCATTCTTTGCTAAAGCAGTAATAGAAGGCGTTAAGCAATTCCCAATGATTAATGTTAGTGTAGATGGTACAAACATCATCAAGCACAACAGATTAAACTTAGGTTTTGCAGCTGCATTGCCTGATGGTAACTTAATTGTACCAGTAATCAAAAACGCTGATAACTATGGCTTGACTGGTCTGCAAAGATCAATCAATGATTTGGCTGTTAGAGCTCGCTCTAAGAACTTACAGCCAGACGACATACAAGGTGGCACAATCACATTGACTAACGTAGGTACTTTTGGTACTTTATTCGGTACTCCAGTGATTAATCAACCACAAGTAGCAATCATTGGTGTTGGTGCTATCAAGAAGCAACCAAAAGTATTGACTGTAAACGGTTCTGACTCAATTGCTATCCGCCACATTATGTATTGCTCTATCACTTATGATCACAGAGTAGTAGATGGTATGTTAGCTGGTCAAACGCTAAAAGCGATTGTTGACTCATTGGAAGGAATGAACGAGAATACAATAGTTTTATAAGCTAAGCTTTTATATTTATAAGTTTTATTAACCCTGCCAATTTGGTGGGGTTTTTTTTGCTATATTGCAATACGAATAACCAACCCATCTGAGCAATGAAAAAATATATAATACATATTACACTTGCATTTGCCCTGCTATTAGGAGCAAAAGAATCAAATTCGCAAGACTACAATGCCTTTTACATTGGACACAGCTTGAGCGACCAGATACCAGATATGGTTGAATCAATTGCCAAAGATGTCTTCGAGACTAATTTTGAATGGACATATCAGGGAATACCCGGTGCTCCACTTCGTTGGCAATGGGATAGAAAAAATGAAAGAGATTATAATATAATCGAGCCACATTACTTTGGTTTTTACGATGAAAACGAGGGATTGCCAACAGGTGAGTTCGATTTATTGGTACTCACAGAAGCGGTACCTCGTTACGGTGATTTGATTAATGAAACATATCAATATGCAGATAGCTTAGCTCGCTATGCCTTGCAATACAACCCCGGCACAAAGATATACCTCTACGAGGATTGGCATTGCATAAAAAGTGGTACTCCAACTGGCTGCGATTATGATGTGGATGCTAACCCTTGGCGCCAGAGATTAGAAGACGATTTGCCAATGTGGGAAAGCGTAGTCGATACCCTTAACTCTCGACTTTCACCAACTAACCAAGTGTGTATGATTCCGGCAGGTCAGGCACTTGCGCAACTCTATGATTCTATTGCTGTGGGCTCTGTGCCAGGCTTAACAAGTATTGACGATTTGTTTTCAGATGACATTCATCTTACTGATGTAGGAAAGTATTTCGTTGCTTGTGTGCATTTTGCTACAATTTTTGGGGCATCCCCCGTTGGAGCTACTAACCAGACACAAGTTTGGTGGGGTGGCGATTTTGAAGATATACCTACTGAAGAACAAGCAAAATTTTTTCAGGAGATTGCTTGGAAGGTTTCTGTTGAATACGAAAATAGCTGTATATCTGGCACCCAAACTAATGTAGAAATTACAATCCCACAAAAAGGTTTTACTCTTAACGGCAACATTCTACGATTTAAAAATGGAGCTACTACGTTTAGCGTTTACAACACTGTGGGGACAACAATTTATAAAGGAAATGCCGAACGTTTTGATTTCAACAATTACCCTGCGGGTGTTTATTTTGTGGCAGTAGGCAACGAAATAATCAAGGTTTTGAATAATTGAGATAAGATTCAATCGTGTTTAATGCAAAAATTGTATAATATGAAAAAGAATAATCTACCAAAACGAATAGTTTGCCTAACTGAAGAGACTACGGAAACTCTATACACTATTGGTGCAGAAGACCTAATCGTCGGTATCTCTCAATTTGTGATGAGACCCAAAAGAGCCAAGAAAGAAAAGCCAATAGTAAGTAGATATACCGATGCAAAAATTGATAGAATATTAGCTCAAAAACCAGATTTGGTACTTGCGTGGTCCGATTTGCAGGCTGATATATGTGCAGAGTTAATAAGAGAAGGAGTTAACGTAATGTGCTTCAACCACCGAACCATAGACGAGACTCTTAACTTTATAGAAAGATTGGGAGCGATGGTTGGCTATTATGACGAAGCTCTTGATTTTGCAAAATCTATTAGAGAGAAATTAGATAGAGCTAAGGAAATAGGCAAAGCTAGAAAATTCAAACCAAAAGTATATTTCGAAGAATGGCACGACCCAATAATCACAAGCATTAGCTGGGTAAGTGAGTTGATTGAGATTTGTGGTGGCGAAGATGTCTATGCCGATTTGAGCCATAAATTTCACGCTAAGGATAGAATAATTGCATCACCAGATGAAGTAATTGACAAACAGGCTAACATTATGCTTGCTTCGTGGTGTGGTAAGAAATTTGATAAAACTGAAGTCATTAACCGAAAAGGGTGGGATGCTATTCCATTTGTTATGAATGATGTCATTTACGAACTACCAGCCGAGGTGATATTGCAACCAGGTCCTGCCGCATTAACTGATGGGGTAGATATGTTGATGGAGATATTTGACAATTGGGAAAAGAAACAACCAGCTAAAGAATTACACAAGGTTACAGAAAATAGTTAAAACAGTAATTCCTTAGCTATGTAGTTATTATAAATTAATTTTGTTTTGTGTCTTATTCATGAAATCAAATAATTAACTACAAGAAATAATATTATGAAATTAAAACTAACTACCCTACTATTTGCACTTTTGGTAATTTCGGCTTGTTCTAACAATGAAGAGCAAATGCCGGAAGAGAAAAACAAAGAAGTAAACGTATATACCCACCGCCACTATGATACTGACAAACTGCTTTTTGAGCAATTCGAAAAAGAGACTGGAATAAAAGTCAACGTTCTAAATGCTAACGCAGATGAACTGATAACTAGATTAGAAAATGAAGGTGAAAACTCACCTGCAGATGTACTAATAACTGTAGATGCTGGAAGGCTAGGAAAGGCAAAAGAGTTAGGATTATTGCAGTCAGTTGAATCAGAGACTCTAAAAAAACAAGTGCCCTCACACTTAAAAGATAATGACAACCAGTGGTATGGCCTTACAAAAAGAGCAAGGATAATTGCTTATGATAAAGATAGAGTTAGACCAGATGAGATAAAAGTGTATTGGGATTTAACTAAAGATAAGTATAATGGAAAAGTATTGGTTCGTTCAAGTGGAAATATATACAACCAATCTTTATTAGCATCAATGATTGCACTCAATCCAGATAGTAATTATGCTGAATTGTGGGCTCAAGGAATAGTAAATAATATGGCCCGTAACCCCGCCGGAGGTGATAGAGACCAGGTAAAAGCAATTGCAGCTGGACTGGGTGACTTGGCAATAGTTAATTCATATTATATTGGTAAAATGATAGAATCTGATGATGAATCGGATATAAAAGCAGTTGAGAATATAGGACTTATATTCCCAAATCAAGAAGGACGTGGTACTCATATTAACGTATCAGGAGCAGGAGTTGCTAAACATAGTAAGAACAAAGAACATGCAATTATGTTCATTGAGTTTCTTACATCTGAAAAAGCACAAGACTTGTTCTCAAAATCAAACTACGAATACCCGGTAAATCCTAATGTACCTGCTTCGGAGTTATTACAATCTTGGGGTGAATTCAAAGAAGATAAACTAAATTTATCTAAGCTCGGCGAATACAACAAAGACGCTGTAATCTTATTTAACAAAGTTAGTTGGAATTAATTCTTAATATATATTAACCATTTATACTAAAAAAGTTTTAGTTTTCAATAAAGTATTTACTATTTTCGTCTTTGAAAGTTGGTAAATACTTTTTTATTTAAGGATATAAGGAAAATGATAGATTATTCTCAAGAATTAAAACCTATACAAGGGTTATCTCAATCGCAAATAGAATCGTCACAAGTTCAGTTTATGCAAAAAGTATATGCATGGATGGTCGGTGGCTTAGGCTTAACAGGATTACTAGCATATTATGTATATGATAGTGGTTTATGGATGAGTTTAGCACCTTATAATCTATTTATCGGTATAGCTACAATAGGTTTGGTATTCTTTTTGTCATTCAGAATTGATAAGCTTTCTGCAACTACAGCATCGGGTATATTTATAGCTTATGCTTTACTCAATGGACTATTCTTTTCTTCTATTTTTGCAGCATATGAACTTGGTGCCATCTTCAATGCCTTCTTCGTGAGTGCTGGAGCATTTGCAGCACTGAGCGTCTATGGTTTCACAACAAAGAAAGACTTATCTGCATTTGGTAAATTCTTATTTATGGGATTAGTTGGTATCATATTGATATCACTAATGAATACTTTCTTTATCGAAAGTAGTGCTCTGGATACTACAATCTCCATAATTGGAGTGCTACTATTTGCAGGACTTACAGCCTATGACACTCAACGACTAAAAAACATGCACCACTATTACATGCAAAATAGCGAACTAGCAAGAAAAGGTGCAGTAATGGGAGCTCTTGCTCTCTATTTAGACTTTATTAATATGTTCTTGTTTATTTTACAGTTAATGAGCGGTAGAGATTAATGGACGATATTCTCCCTACATTTTTACTAGAAGCAGAAAGTTTGCTCCAAGAGGGTAAAGCTAGGGAGTCTGCTGTACTTTGTACTAGAGGATTGGTTAAGTATCCTATGTACAAAACTGCGTATATAGTTCTATTAAGAGCATTGAACGAGTTGGGTGATACCACTCAAGTTGAGGAAGTTTACGATGAAGCTCCAAACTTTGTCAAATACAATCAAACTGTTCAATATATGATGGATAACTTAGGCTCAGTTACTACTAAAAAGTCTGAAAAAATCATTGAGCAGCATGAAGGAGATGAGTTAACTAACGAATCCGAAAAGGCAAGAATAGAACCCACTGAAGGCAAAGATTTAGAAGTTGAGATTGATAATTCTCATTCCATTGAAAGCAATGAAGAGTTAGACGCTGAAATATCGGACGCATTAAAAAATGACGAGCTAAGTCCTGAGATGATTGAGACTCTTACTAAATCTGGGGATGTTGATTCTAATACTAACGATGCTGAACAGGAAACTACTGAACTAAAAGAAACTTTGACACTTGCTAAAATATATGAGCAACAAGACGCTTACCAAAAAGCTTTAGCTATTTATTTGATGCTACAAGAGGCACCAGATAATGAAGATATGTATGCTGATAAAATAGTTGAACTAAAAGCAATTATAGAAGAAGAGCGCGAGTAGCCACCCCCTTCTAATATTATAAATATTAATAATTTTCTATATCATATTTTCCAGTCTTTTCTAATTGACTAATAATACCATTCTCTCCAATCAAGTGTCCAGCACCAACTACTACAAAGATTGTTCTCTCTTCAGTTAGCCATTCTTCTATTTTTTTGGTCATATTATTATTTCTTACATCAATTAACTTTTCAAAAACGCCTTCAAATTCTGGATAATCACTTTTTGAATCATTGATAAAACCCATTAGTGCATCTTTGTTTCCTTCTTTCCAAGCTTTAATCATTTTATCAACTTCACCTACAGTATTCTCGGAGTTATC
This sequence comes from Bacteroidota bacterium, assembly GCA_040264895.1. GTDB lineage: Bacteria > Bacteroidota > Ignavibacteria > Kapaibacteriales > UBA2268 > PGYR01. Next base: position 1,838 of record JBDQHL010000037.1, on the reverse strand, counting down.
AATTGTAAATTGTATGAATGAGTCAGACATTTCTCCAAACTCTTCAAATAGATTCATCTGATACTCTATTGTCTCTAAACTTCTTATTTCCTTACTGTCTTTACCAGCTTGAGCCATAAAGTATTCATCTATTCCTTGACCACCAGTATAACCACCTTCTCTATTCATTATTAGTTGCTGTGCACTTATAGCTGCTACCCATGGCTTCATACTCCTATACGCTTCTGCAGGCATATCATATTTATCAAATATCTTAGAAAGCTTTTCATAACTTTCCGCAGATATTTTATCACTTAACAATGTACCATCTGTGTACATAACATATTTTTGCATTTCCATAGGGTCTACCTTCGTCATATCAACTTCAAATGCTACAGATCTACTGTCATCATAAGCAGTCATAATTCTGTAATCAAGAGGGTACATTCCACTTGAACCTACGTGTATTGATCCAAGTAAATAAATGTGTGTATTATCGCTATCTACTCGCCACAAAAAAGTATCTCCAGAATTTATTGATGAACAAGCGCTGGCAACAATATATATCGCTGCAATAATTAGAATCTTTGCTATTTTTATCATATTCAAATTAGGGGTTTTATTAATTAGTTTTTAATAATAGGATAATATATGAAATACAAAATCAATTATAGTATTATTTTTATTGTTAATAGTATTTAAGTCTAAAAGCTAGAATGCAAATTCAATACAAAATAATTATCTATTAACCTTCGTAGATGTTTTGAGCTCTTTATCAAACCTTAAATCAAAATAATATTCAGCTTTAGGCAAGGGGATTATCATATCTCCTTGTTTGTCTATGAACCCTTGTCTACCATCGCTAGTAACTGCCCAAGCTAGACCATCTTCAGCATAGCTTTCTGCGTAATCAAAGTATTTGGTAAACATAAAATTACCTGTAGAATCCAGAAAACCCCATTTACTCTCATACAGGATTAAGGCAGCTCCATTTCTGTAAGTCTTAGCATGATCAAACATAAAATTGGACAGGTAGTTCCCATTATTATCCATCATTGCCCACCTCATCTTGAAGCTTTGGTCATAGTATCCTACCATAGTTCTATTCTCATAGAAGTTGTATGCCTCATCATATAATTTTGGAATCATAAGAACATTGTATTTGTTCATGAACCCAATTTTACCTGTTGCAGTATCTGCTACCCGAGCTAGACCATTATTAAAATTTGATGGCATATCGTGCTGATAATCAATAACTTCTTCGCCATTCTTGTTTATATAACCTATCTTGATTCTATCTTTCAAAACCGCAGCTAGACCTTCACTAAAGGCATACCCTACTTGGTTTTCGTCTAACTCTATTTCCATTTCTCCGTTATGATTCAAATAACCACGTTCACCATCTTTCATTACGTAAGCAAGTCCCTCACTATAACTAAGTGCATCTCTGTATTGGATCTCTTTTACTAGGTTACCAGAAGAGTCAATAATACCGAATTCAAAGACATCCTTTTCTGGGTCAATTATGTTGAATATGAGCGCTTTGCCTTCACTAAAGTTAACACCTTGTTCTGCATCAGTAGCAATTGCTATTTGCCCTTTTTTGTTGAAATATACCCATCTGAGCTTACCTTCCAAATACACTTGAGCTGAAATAAATCCTTCGGAATAGCCCCCAACTTGAGTTATACCAACTGCTTTGAATAATTGCTTACCTTCAGAGTCCAAAAAAGTCCATTCCTGCCCTTGTTTGTATGCAACTAGTGGTGTTTGAGAGATTGCAAGTGATGAAAAAAGTATAGTAAATGCTATAATTAGTAAAAGTTTAATTCTCATAATCGATTATTATATTTTAATAG
>JBDQHL010000036.1:0-15537 GCA_040264895.1 Bacteroidota bacterium | reverse complement strand
GTAATTTTGGATAAACACCTAAAAACTTAGTGTTTTCATGAGATACAATTTCATTGACTAAGTTCTTAAATATACTATATGTTTCGACTATTTTTGATTTAGGGTCTGAAGACTCAGAATTGATTAGATCCGATATTTCTTTGGCATATGCAGTATAGTTTTCTTCTGCTATCATAAATCATTTTCAGACTTAATATCCCTTATGAATAGTTGTGGTGTGTTTTGACCGTTGAAAGTATTAATTTCTAAGTTGTATAGTATATTAAACGGTCTACCAGAGTTAACAATATCATATTTATTTGCTAATCCAAAAGCAATAGCATCGATAGCAAAATTATTTTGTAAAGCACGGAATTTTAAGTTATTCTGACCTACTATTTTAACTCCATTGGAAGAAGTGACTTCTTTTGAGAAGAATATAGGCTTATAATTTGAATAGCCATAAGGAGCAAACTTATTTAGAGAAGAAATAAAGTTTGGAGAAAGTTCATTTAGTCTTAGCTCTGCATCTATTTCCATTTCATGTGTTAACATATCTGAAGAGATAGTCTCATCAGCACAGGAATTGATTATTTTCCTCAGTTCTGGTACATTTTCTTCATCCAAAGACAGACCTGCAGCATGGCGATGACCACCAAACTCAATCAGTAAATGTGAAGCTCGCTTTAATGCAGAATATATATCAAAGTTGTTAGGGCTTCTGCAAGAACCTTTTGCATTACCCAAAATAGTAGTCATAAGAACAGTAGGAACATTGAACCTGTCCACTAATCTGGAAGCTACGATACCAATAACCCCTGCGTGCCAATGTGGTTGATGTATTACTAATGAACGAGCACCCTCTTGTAGTTGTTTTTCAGCGATAGGTATAGCTTCTTCAAAAGTTTGTTGATCTATGTATCTTCTTCTTCTATTTTCATCTTCTAACTGTTGAGCAATTTGGAAGGCATGTATCTCATCATCCTGTACCATCATTTTTACAGAACGAATAGCTTCTCCCATTCTACCAGCTGCATTGATAATAGGTGCAACAGCAAACACTATGTTGGTTGCAGTAATAGAACCAATTTTTAGATTTGTACAATGAATTAATCCCTTCAAACCAGGTCGGGTCTTTTCGTTAATTAGCTTTAATCCATAATAAACTAAAGTCCTATTTTCACCTATTAGGGGAACCATATCTGCGGCTGAAGCAAGCGCTACAAAGTCTAAATACTCAAAAGCCTTTTCATCTATTCCCAGTTTCTGAGACAGGCCTTGAATTAATTTGAACACTACGCCACAAGCAGCTAAGCTTTTGAAAGGATAGTCACATTCTTTTCTTACAGGGTCCAATATAGCATAGGCAGTGGGAAGCGAGTCGGTTGGCTCGTGGTGATCGCAGATAATGAAATCCATACCTGCAGCCTGAACATCTTTTGATATATCGATGGCAGTAATACCAACATCTACCGTAATGAGCACATCGGCACCAAATTCCTTAGCACCCTTTATGCTCCTTTCGGATAAACCATAGCCATCCTGAAACCTATCAGGAATAAAAAATTCTACCTTAAAACCTAGATTGTGAAGGAATTTGTACAATGATGCTGTACTACATGTCCCATCTACATCATAATCACCATGTATCCAAATGGCTTCATTGCGGTCCTTGGCTTCTAACAACCTGTGTACAGCCTTATCCATATCTTTCATTAAGAAAGGGTCATGGATATTCTGCTTTAAAGGTGTAAAGAATTTACTAGCGTCTTCAGGAGATTCTATCCCCCTACCCACTAGGACTCGACACAAAGTCTTTGATATTTTAAGTGATCTTGCTAAGTTATGTACGGTTTCTTCATTTGGCTTTTCTTTAAATTTCCAACGATAATACAAAATATAACCGATAATTTAATATTTTAGCAAAACTAACGAATTAATTTTTTCCTAACAAGTAAAAGTGTGCAAAAAATTACACACTGTTAAAAATATACATGGCAAATAAGAAGAAAAATAAGCAACAATTTAAAAATGAACCATTTAGAAAATCAAAGTCTAGGAATAGAGTTTTGACAAAAAAAACGGGCAAGTTGCCTGATAATGCTAAAAAGGGGATTATTTACCATGCATTAGGAAAAGTATATTCTGTAAAAAATGAAGAAAATGGTGAATTCGAAGATTGTATATTAGGTGGAACCGTAATCACACCTTACGAAAATATAAACATTGCTGCTGTTGGTGATAGAGTATATTATCAAGAGCCAACTGATAACCAACAAGGGGTAATTCTCAAAATAAGAGAGAGGACAAGTAAGTTATCAAGGGAATCTGTTAAAAAGACGGATAATGAACAAATAATAGCAGCTAACATAGATCAAATCTTAATTTTCATGTCAGCGGCTGACCCATACTATAACAAAGGCCTGATAGATAGATACCTTATCTCTGCAGAGATGTATCACATTCCTACAATTATCTGCATAAATAAGATTGACTTGATGGATATGACATTAATTAAAGAAGATTTGTCTGTTTATCAAGACCTTGGATATGATTTGTTTTTTCTTTCAGCAACTGAGAATATAGGTATAATAGAAATAGAAAGGCAATTAACTAATAAAACTACTCTAGTAACTGGGCCTTCTGGTGTAGGAAAGTCAACTTTTATTAATTACCTGTTAGGTGAAGATGTATTAGCAACAGGAGATATATCAGAAAAACACTTCAAAGGGAAACACACAACTAGTTTTGTACAAATGTTTGATATGAATAAAAACACAAAAATTGTTGACTCTCCGGGCCTAAGAGAATTAGCTATTTGGGATTTTGAAAAATCAGAACTACAAATGTACTACAAAGACTTCGAAGGTTTTAGAGAAGAATGCAAATTCATACCTTGTACCCACACTCATGAGCCACATTGCGCAGTGAAAGATGCCGTTGAAAATGGTGATATTGATGTAGAACGATACACATCTTATCTTTCAGTATTAGAAACATTATAAAATCATAATATATTCGCTTTTAAATATTATCTTTTTTCGCTAATTTGTAAAATATTATAAAACTTTTTTGTTGATAGTTTAATTAATATCAGCAACGAAAACAAAATAAAATGACAATATGAATTTACAATCTCATTTAGAAATAACAAAGCTGAACGACGAGCGTCAGGAAAAGATATATAAAGAGCTTCTGGACAAGGACACAGAGCTAATATTCGATGATGCTTTGGATAATGATATGGTTCTAAACATGGGACCTCAGCACCCAGCTACTCATGGTGTTTTGCGTGTATTACTCAGAATGGATGGTGAGACAATAATCAAATGTGTACCTGAGTTAGGATACCTACATCGCGGTTATGAAAAATTAGCTGAAAACACAACTTATCATGAGTTCATACCTCACACTGACAGATTAGATTACCTAGCACCAATGATGAATAATGTTGGTATAGCTATGGCAATAGAAAATGCTATGGGTATTGGTATCCCTGATCGTGCACAGTGGGTAAGAGTTTTAGTTTCTGAATTAGCAAGAATTTCTTCGCACCTTATGGCAATGGGGGCTACCTGTATGGATGCAGGTGCATTGACTTTGTTACTTTGGGCGTTTACAGAAAGAGAAAAATTATACGATATATTTGAGAAAATTTGTGGTGCTCGTTTTACCACAAGTTACACCAGAATTGGTGGTGTTGCAAATGACATAGATGATGATACATTAACTCATATAAGAGAGTGGGCAAATGCATTCCCTAAAGAATTAGATTACTTCGGGAAAGTAGTGCATAGAAATAAAATTTTCGTTGACCGTATGGCTGGCGTCGGTGTTATGACTGCACAACAATGTATCGATTTGGGACTAACTGGTCCCGTATTGCGTGGTTCTGGTATTGCTCGTGATTTAAGACGAGATGATCCTTACTTGGTTTATCCTGAACTAGATTTTGATGTAATTACAGAAAATGACGGAGATACAATGTCACGTTATATGGTAAGAATAAGAGAGATGTCAGAATCTTTGAAAATAATACATCAAGTATTAGACAAAATGCCGAAAGGCGAAATTAGAGCCAATATTCCAAACAAGACTTTACCTAAGAAAGCAGATGTTTATACTAAAATGGAGGAGATGATAAGTGATTTCATGCTTATTAACTACGGAGCGGCTCCAGAAGTTGGAGAGACTTATACAGCAATCGAATCTCCGAAAGGAGAACTTGGGTTCTTCATTGTATCAGACGGTACAGGAAATCCATGGAAATTGAAAATTCGCTCTCCTTGTGCATCTAACTTACAAGGTTTAGCCCCAATGGTAGAAGGCTCAATGCTCTCTGATGTTGTGGCAATCATCGGTTCGGTTGACCCTATTATGGGTGAAGCAGACAAATAGAAATTTAAGATTAAGTTATTTAAAAGCAGTCAAGTACACAAGTGGCTGCTTTTTTTATTTATAGTATGAAGCCAACACCAAAAAGATTAGAGAAATTAAAGAAAGTAATCGGCCAAAGACAACCGAACCTTACTGTTATATTAGAGAATATAAATGATAAACATAACTTGGCTGCTTGTCTCCGTTCATGTGATGCTGTTGGTGTAAATGAAGTCTACATACTTTATCACGATGAACAACCCGAAAGGAAACTAGGAAAAAACGCCGCTGCAAGTGCAACCAAATGGTTAGATATTTATAGATTTTATGATGTAGAAGAGCTATTCACTCGCCTTAGAAGTAAAGATTATAAGATTTTTACAACTGGCCTAGGGGAAGAATCTCAATCACTTTATAACTTAAATCTAACCGACAATGTTGCTCTTTGCTTCGGTAATGAACACGAAGGTGTATCTGAAGAAGCAATAAAACTAGCAGATGGAAATTTCAACATCCCCCAAATGGGCATGATTCAAAGCTTGAATATATCTGTAGCTTGTGCAGTTAGCTTATATGAAGCCCTTAGACAAAGGACTGATGCGGGTATGTATAGTAAAAAGCAATTCAATGATTCAGATTATAAAGTCAAGTTAGACGAATGGTGTAAGAAGAAAAAATATTAATTAAAGGTAAGTAATATGAAACTATTTAGTACAGGCAGTAAAGATTCTAAATCAAGTATAGCATTATTAATTCTTAGGCTCGTAACTGGGCTAACAATGGCATTCAGTCATGGCTTTGGTAAGCTAACGAGCTTTTCAGATAAAGCAGACAGCTTTCCAGATCCAATTGGTCTTGGAAGTGAAATTGCATTAATACTAGTTGTTTTCAGCGAGTTTTTCTGTGGTATTTTTGTTGCATTAGGTTTAGTCACAAGAATTTCAGCTATACCCATAATTATTACTATGTTAGTAGCTTTTGCTGTCATTCATGATGGTGACCCATTTTCAAAACAAGAGATGTCATTACTTTATTTAACAATGTTTACTGCTATTTTTATTGCAGGTCCGGGCAAGTATTCGATAGATAATTTTATTTCAAAATAGCATAAAAAAAGGTGCCTTGTATAACAAGGCACCTTATATATTCTTGCTAATTATTTATTAATTGATTGAATCATTACCTAAAGCAAAACTAGAGCCTGATGATTTACTATTTGCCAGAATAATAGAAGGAAGTAAATTTTTCAATTCTTCCCTATCTATCAATTTAAAATCTTTGAAAATAGCCGTTTCAATCAGTTGTTCAACCTCTTTACCAGTGATCAACCCCATGGATTGCAACTGTATTAATTCACCGCGTACCTCTTTAGTAAAAAACATTTGTTCAGATTCTAAAAAGTATCTGAAAGAGTCTTTGCTTTGTGGCACTACATTCTCTAATTCATCTGCGTTTCTTTCCAATGAATCAACCGTTTCTTCTTTAGGTTCACCACCAAATATCTTACTCAAATCAGATAACTATACGTTTTCATCCTTGAGTCCAGTTAAAATAAGTTCTAATATTTCGATTATGTTGTTATTCATTTATCAAATTTAAATATTTATTCTCTAATTTATGCATTCTTTCCCTTTCCTCATCGGTGCTATCTTCTTCTTTCATTAGGTGAAGTGTTCCATGAGCCGCTAATCTAAGTAGCTCTTTATCTAATTTTTCACCATATTTTTTAGCGTTTTCTTTGGCAGTTTCAACTCCAATGTATATCTCACCCTCTAATTCCTTATCATCTAAAGTAAAAGTAATAACATCGGTTGGATAGTCATGATCTAAATACTTCTTATTCATTTTATGAATATCTTCATTATTAAAATATACTACATTCACTAAAGCAGAATTACAGTCACAGTCTTCTAGTATAGACGTTATAATACGAATAGTATTAGATTCATCAATAATTCCGAATCCACCTTCATCGTGTATATTGATTTGATAAGACATTTAGTTAAGGATAGGTTCAGCCAAAGAAAGTTGCATAGCAGCCAAAAGTATAGCTGGGTCTAACTCTGTAATATTAGAGTTTAATATGCTTCTGTTAATATCTGAGAAAAGAGAACAGCTACTATTACTACCAATCACTAAACAAGATACTTTGTCTTCTAGTGATCTAACAAAAATTACCTCATCTGGTTCAAACAATAAGAAACCGGTCAAACCATGTAGCTCGAAATAACCGTGTTTAGTTTGCACAGAAACCAAAACACCGTCTTCATAGTTATCTGGTGACAATTTCGTTTTGTTATATATAGTAAACACTACCGATTGCTTGGTTTCTTCATTTTTTAAAGCCCAAGTCCAGGTATTGTTGCTACCTTTGTGTTCTGAATTTAAAATATTAGAAATATTGCTAATATCTTCTGATGTAAAATTGAAGCTCATAGTATAAAATAAGTTAATTTTAAAGAAGTAATATGTACCTCTACTAAAATAGAAAATAAATTGAAATTATTGTATATAAATGCTAAACTATTGTTAAATTTAAAAACATAAAAAGACCTTTTTCATGATAAAAATAGAAAATTTATATAAGAGCTTTGGACGCAAAGAAGTTTTAACAGGTGTTAACATTAATGTTGAAACTGGCTCCACTCATTGCATAATAGGCAAATCTGGTTCTGGTAAAAGTGTTTTGTTAAAACACATAGTAGGCTTACTCGATGCAGATAAAGGTGAAATATTTGTAGACAATAAGAATATAAAAAAAATGAGCTACAAAGAGCTTTTTGAAATGAGAAAAACTATGGGATATGTTTTCCAAGGTGCAGCTCTTTTTGATTCTTATAATGTTTTTGAAAATATAATTATTCGACTATATGAACATGGAGAGAGGGACTCAAAACTATTAGATGATACTGCTATGGAAGTTCTATCTTCAGTTGGTTTATTGCCTCCACTGGTGGAAAAAGACACTAAACACTATCAGCATGAATGGAATATATTAAAAACAAAGAAACCATCCGACCTGTCTGGGGGTATGAGAAAAAGAGTTGGTGTAGCCCGAGCATTAGTAGGGAATCCTAAATATATTCTTTACGATGAACCAACCACAGGACTGGACCCAGTAACAAGTGAACAGATTGATAATTTAGTAAATGAACTCGGTGATAAATTAAATGTTACCTCAATTGTAATAACTCACGATATGTTTTCTGTATTTAGAGTCGCTGACACAGTATCTATGCTCCATGATGGTGTTGTAAGGTTTGAAGGTGGTGTTCAAGAGTTAAAGGACTCAAAAGATAGTGTTGTGTCAGAGTTTATTGAAAGATTTAGGTTAGAGGGGGAATTTGACTCCTAATACTATACTTCTAAAGTTTAATACTTTACTGCCCTTGAATGGCCAATAAGTAGATTTGCCCCTTCTTTCGTAAATAAAATAAGATATTAATGTTTTATAAGCATGATACATTAGTGGGTAATAGCCACCAAATTGTTCTATCATTGATTGATGAAATAAATCTGGTGCTCTCTGAAGTGCATTCTCAATAGCCCAAGAACCAATCCAATTACCGAACTGAAAATCAGTCCAAACTACATTATGACGATATCTGAGCTCTATGCTGGTAGCACCATTGCCAAAAGTATAGTTTACACCACTTGTATAGAACATACCGAAGTTATTCTCATCTTCAAACTCTGTCAGTAGTTGGTTGTCTGGGTCATTGAACGCAAAATTCTCTACGTCAGATTCTGTCCAAACAATAGCACTACTATGTGAAAACAGGAACTTACTTCCTTCTGTCCCATATCCAAAACCATTATTATAAAGCCCTCCATAGCGATATATATCTGTTTTGATAGTTAAGTCATCGACTGGTGTAAGTTTAAATCGAGATGAGGTACTTCCTAAAAATGCCCTTTCTGAACTAAAATAAATAAATCCTAGTTTTGCAATATCCTTATCATATCTAATATAACCATACTGTATTTCTGTTGAATAATTACCTTCAAATAAGCTGTTAAAACCAGAATTAAATGAAAGTTTTTCTGGGCCATAGCTGAAATCAACTATTGGAATATTAACATTTTTTTCGTTGCTAAAATATCTAGATATAACATCACCAATTGTCTCTTCCTCCTCAATTGAATAAACTGTGGTTGAACAAATAGCAAAGGCAATAAAAAAGACAAATAGATATTTCAAATCAAAGTATTAATGTTAAACCAATATTAAAATTCTTTTGAATTAGCGGAGCCGTTGTGTTTGATGGCCAATTCATATTATCCTCTTTTAATCTATTCGCTCCATAAGAAATACCATTATGTAAGATAAAGTAAACTATTGGTACTAATGCAGACGAAGAATCAACAAATGTACTAACAAAATACGAAGAAAGGCTATGAGCTGTACCTTCAATTAATTTCCCCAATGTCCAGTGCCAAAACAAGTGCCCAGGTAAAATAAGATTTTCACTATAAGTAAAGGATACCCCAAGTTTTTCAATCATTCTAAGTTTGATCCCGGCTTCAAATCTATCACCAAACTTAATTCCATCTTCAAATAGTTCTAATCTACTAATATCACTAGAGTCAATTGCTTGATTATTTTGTGAGAAATTAAGTGAGTTCCAAGCCATTCCTGCACCATGAGTCAATAGCAAAGACGCCTTGCCACCTAATGAATAACCATAGCCATCAGTTGTATTTAAACCAAAAGTCCAGATATTAGAATTGACTGTACCATCAGTTAATACTTCATCTATATCACCTATAGAGTTTCCTGCTAGAACAGAAGTAAACTTATACTTAAGATAGCCAGATCCCGCTACAGTTTCACCATAACTTGAAAATCCAATTTTACCAATTATTCTGTTATTCTCATTAAATTCACTTGAAAAATAATTTTGTTGTATATTGGCTTGATTCTGCCCATAATCTATTTCAATTGTAGGTCTCCTAACTTCAGCATTTTCAGCACCAAGCCAAAAATCAAAGTCCCATTTCGAATAATTACTATCTGCTTCAGCAACTTCACTTTCTGTTTTATCTGTGTCGGTTTGAGAAAAAACCAAACAAGTAGAAATTATAAAAACACTTATATACTTTAACATAAATTACCTCATAATTATTAAAACGAGTGACCAAGACCAATATGATATCTTAAATATTTGACTGAAAAGTTTGCATTGCCTGAAGGGTCATAAAGAGGAGCAGCAATATCTAATCTTAACGGACCTACTGGAGTAAAGTATCTAATTCCACCCCCAACAGCAACAGATAAAGTACTAAAAAAGTTATCTACTGACACATTACTTCTTTCATCATTTACCAACCAATCATAAGAATTACCTATATCAACAAAACCTACTACTCCCAAACTTGCTATTTGGTCCGCTAAAAAATCCCCAAAATATTCAGGTCTTTCAAACTTATACCTAAGTTCAGCGGAAGTTTCGAATAGGCTAGTAGAACCAACAAAGTTTTCTAAAAATCCATAAAGATCATTATCTCTAAATTCTATATCATCTTTTGGATTATATCTTAACTCTCTTGATGTCCAACCTCTAATTGAATTAGCACCCCCAGCAAAAAACTGTCTGTCAAAAGGTACGTAAAATTCACTATTGAAGTTTACAAAAAGTTGTCCAATATTAAGTTTAAGCGCAGATGTTAGTTGGTCAGACAAACTAAAATATTTAAATACTTTCAATTGAGCACGTATGTAATCTGACAATACATCTAGAGTTGGAAATTCTACTGAACCATTCAAGTAGTAACCCGTAGTGGGGTTTATTGGATTGTCTCTTTTATCACCAACTGCCCTCAGACTCATAGTTGACAAGGTTAAGAAACCTTCATAATCTTGCAAACTAGAGTAAATAATTAAAGCTTCTGCTATATCATTAGTTAATTCCCCATTAGTTAGTATATTATCCAATCCCGATGGCTTCTCACTCTCAAAATTAATATCCAAATATAAGTTATTAATTACAGTGTAGTATGGTAAACGGAAATTAAATGTAAACGGTAATGAGAAGGTATTTAAGGCAAAATTATTTAATATGTTCCTTACTGAATATTGAGGATTTGTGGAAGCACCAATATTCCAATTGAATAAAGAAAAGACATAAGGTTGGTCGAACCTGATACCCACTTGGTATTCATACTCTAATAGATTTTGGTATTCATTAGTATTATTTCCGGAACCAATAAATCTACTAATATCTCTTGCAAAAATCTTGCCGTACAGTCTAAATTTTTGAGCAGCTCCAAAAATGTTCTTATGCCCATAACCTACTTCAATACCTGCATTAGTTGTTTCATTGAATACTGTTCTATTTATAAATGGACTCAATTCCCAGTCTTGCTGGTTATTATATACCAAACTCACCTTCACATTCACAATGGAGTCAGTAGCAGTTGAATCTGATATATAGCTTATAGAAGCATTATCAAATACACCTAGAGACAACAAGTTTATTCTTGACTGTAATTCGTCTTGTTTACTATAATAATCACCCGACTTGAAGGTAAGTTGCATCTCTCTCATATTTTGTGAGACGGCAGGTTGGTCATTCCTTATATCAACAATTTCAATTGACCCAATTTTTTTTCTGTGACCCAACTTGTACTCTATGACAACGCTGTCTGTTTTAGATTCATCATCTATAAATATAACTGGTCTGTTCCTGTCTATATTCAAGTATCCATTGTTTTCCAATACTCTATTAACTTTTGAGTACTCTTCTTCAATTTTAGACTCGGAATAGTAGTCGCCCTTATAGTCTGTTTTTACATTTTTAATCTTCACTATTAGGTTGGAATCAATGTCTTCAAGTCCTATATAGTTTACATTTGAAATAGTGTATCTCTCACCTTCCTTGATATAGAAAGCTAAAACATTTTGTTCTGTTGTGCTGTCGGGAAAGAACTCATAGCTAATTTGTGACTTATGATATCCTTTATTCTTATAGAAAGACTCTAAAGACTTTAAATCTTCTAGAACAATGGCTTCGTCAAAGACCCTTCTCTCATTCTCAAACCATTTGATATTCTTATCTATAGTCTCCATAACTAATTCTGGAGTATGAGGGTTAACTTCACCTTGGTTATAATACATAAGCATCAAGGAATGTAGAATACCTATGTTAGTCGGTCGACTCTGTACCTTTGAATATAACTCACCGTCTTCATGGTCTTTATTACCTACAAATTCAAGCCTGTGTATTTCGTATCCAAAAGGGACAAATTCTGTAGTGTATAAACCTTTATTTTCTATACTTTCTGACTGCAATATACTGAAGCAGCATATTGTAATTATAAAAATAACTAACAGTCTTTTTAATATATATTTCATTGTCTAAATACATCATTCAATGTACTTTCGGGGTTATATTCTACTTGTACTGTTCTTCTTCGTCGTCATCGTAAAAGTAATCTTCTTCTACCATATCCTCATATTCAGGCCATAAATCTTCCATACCCTCTATCAACTCATCAGTATCATCCAATTCCATTATATTGTCTAATACTTGTTGTGGGCAACCTGATCTATTTGCATAATCCCACAATTCATCTTTTGTTGCTGGGAATGGTGCATCTTCTAAGGTTTTTGCTATTTCTGGTGTCCAAAACATAAGTAAAAACTCCTTTGTATTCGGTATATTTATTTGATTCTAAATTGATACTATTGCTTTATGTGCAAAGGTATTTTTCGCAATATCTAAAAATTTGACTTAATAACAAGAAAAATATTACATTAATACAAACTAAATATAAAAAAAGGCACTTACTCGATGAGTAAATGCCTTATAATTGTTTAAATAATGAGAATAATTGTTATTCAAATACTCCATCGGCTAATGTATCAGCACCAGCTTTTCTTTGGAGTTCCATATATTTTCTATACAATACTGAGCTAAGTGTATTGCCTACTTGAGTGCCGTCTTGTCTGTATTTATCCATCTTACTTTCAACAAGTTTCAATGCTTCGTCAAGTTTGCCCTCGCTCTCCAACTTACTCACTTCCATATCATCGAGCATAACAAATACATCAATTAAATTTGATTCTGCTCTTTGGAATTGAGACTCGTAACCTTGGCGCCCCTCTAATTGAGAGACTACAGCTTCCACCTCAGTTCTGAGTTTGTTGATTACATCTATTCCACCTTGGTAATCGCCCATTAACTTATACATTTCAGCTGAATATCTGTAAGGTCCTAAGTATCTATTCATCACTTCATATTGAACAATGTCAGGTCTGATATTCTTATTAGTGATAACATAATTAGCCCTTTCAACACCCATCTTAGCAAACTTACTTGCTTGCTCTATAGCTCCTGCGTCATTGTATAGTTGAGCTGTTCTGTATAGTAAATCATACTCCATAGGAAATATAGTTGGAGAAATATGCTTATTCATTAAGTCTAAAGTGACAACAGCGCTGTCTTTCTCATCTCTGTTTGCTATATAAGCAGTAGCTAACATTGTATACAGCTGACGGTAACTATTCATAAGTCTTCTGTGTACTGGGTCATAATATACACCAGGATCATTCAAATTACGCAATTTGAATTCTTTAGTTGGTACCTTACTGTAATTTTCGGTGTTATCTACATCTAATAATATATCTGCAGTTATATCTATATCAATTTTATCTCCAACAGACGATTTCTGTGGTACAGGGCATACTCTCATTAGCATACCTTCATAACGGAAGTGATTCTCTAAGCCTGAGAATGCATCCGGTCCAACAGTAGTTGAGAAATAAACTGGTTTTTCGAACTTTATCTGTTGTAGTATATCTCTGATTAATTTATCTTGTACTCTATATAAGTACATTTGTTTACCACCTTGCTCACCATAATCCTTACCTTTGAACTTAGCTTGGAAAGTACCTCTTTCCAATATTTGTTCAGCATCCGTGTATTTTTCTAATATTTCTCTACGAACAGGTATTTCTAAGTTGTATGCTTGGCCGAAATCATAACTCAAGGCTCTTTCGTCCATTTCATCAACTTGCATACTTTCATCAGAGAAAGTTAATGGAATTTCTTCGGCGCCCCATGGTTTTGTATTCTTAAGCTGGTTAACATACCACAAAGTATTACCAAGTGATAAGTTTACAATTCTAACATCTCTTCTTACTCCCATTACATCTTGTATATACCAAACAGGGAAAGTATCGTTATCACCATTGGTGAATATGATAGCATTTTCATCTGCTGATTGTAGCAAGTTATAAGAATAATCGAAAGGTAAATAATTCCCATCTCTATCATGGATATTCCAGCCTCCAATGGCCATATTAACAGGAACAAGCAATGTAGAAACTCCTACTACGCCTGCAGCTATACCTGCACCTACATTCTTCTTACTTAAACTATCGATTAGTGAATAAACACCTATACCGATCCACATAGCCCAAACCATAAAGGATCCGGTGTAGAAGTAATCACGCTCACGTGGTTGTGGATCTTGCTGTTGCTGTGCAATAGCTGCTAGCACTCCCATCATTAAGAAAATAACTAAGTGAAGTACCGCCATTCTCCTATCTTCTTTGAAATGATAGAAGAACCCTATTAGTCCAAATATTAACGGTAGAGCAAAGAATCTTATAGGAAACTCATTAGAATAGCCAGATAAGTCATTCATAACTTCTATTTCTGGGGTGGAGCTATTAAACCACGCTACACCAGCATCTTGTTCATCCGAGTCTCGGCCGACAAAGTTCCATCCGAAATACCTAAAGTACATATGCACCATTTGGAATTTCCAAAGGTATGCTATTTCACCACCAAAATTAACATTATCCCAATTTTGCTTTACATAAGATTCACCATTACTAGTAGTTCCCTGCTCTCTTCTTGGAGGAGTCCACTCACCATAGATATATTCACCATTAGCATCCTTTGATAAATAATTTCTAGTAAATCTTGGTTCTGTCTTAATTCTTCTTGGCCAACTAGCATCGTTACCATACTGTTCACGACCTAAGTAAGCGGCAAGATCATAAAAAGTTTTAGGTGAGTTTTCATTCATTGGAGGATTAGCATTTGATCTAATCATAATTTGAGTATATGTCGTATACCCTAATAAAACTAATACTACCGAGCCAGCAGCTAGCATAATAATTTGTTTGTTATTTCTCATTGCCCAAATGAAAGTACCGATAGCTCCACCAACAAACGCCAGTGCAACTATTTTCAGGAATATGCTATCATTAATAGAATAAACATGAGCTTCATTTCTTCCAGGCGAATGACCAGCTAACAATGCTGGAATCCACTTTACAATAAATGGATAGATGATAAAGAACACCAACAAAGAAACAATTGTTGTAATAACTAAACCAGTAGGTGTTACTTTATATTTTCTCAAATAAACTAAAAATACAATTGAGAATATTGTCAAGATAGCTAACAAGTGTACACCAGTAGAAAGACCAATTAAATATGCTATTAGTAATAGGAATCTCTCATGCCCAGGGTTATCTGCCTCTTCATTCCAACGCATCATTAAGTAAATAATTACAGATACAAATAGTGTTGACATAGCATATACTTCGGATTCAACAGCATTGAACCAGAATGTATCACTAAAAGTAAATGCAGCTGCTCCAACAAAAGCTGAGCCATAGACCGCCAATGCATCACCGACAGTTTTAATTGCTTCTTTTCTAAAATTCTTAATACACATTACTGTTATTAAGTACAAGAACAGTACCGCAAATGCACTACTAACTGCCGAAGCCATATTGATTTTCCAACCCGGATCTCCAAATGGAATTATTACATCAAATACTTTACCTATCATAAGAAATAAAGGAGCACCTGGAGGGTGGGGCACCTGTTGCCAAACTGCGGCAGCTGAAAACTCTCCACAGTCCCAAAAAGGCACACTATCTTGGACTGTTAGCCCAAACACAATCATTGCAGTAGCAAATGAAAGTAACGCAAATAAACGGTGTAAATTTTTACTATCCATACTTAAAACCTAATTATATATAATTTTCGATTTACAAATAAACTTCAAATTTAAAAAAACTAACCCTATAAATAAAGTTCTTTTCAAAATTGCTCTACGAGTAATCGAACAAATTTGTTACTCACCTTAAACTATGATACAAACATAATAATTGAATTTTTAATCAAAGCGACTATTTTTTTTGCATAATTATTTTTT
>JBDQHL010000035.1:0-15742 GCA_040264895.1 Bacteroidota bacterium | reverse complement strand
CACATTATTTATTGAACTCTGCTGTTTATGTGACTTTCATTTTGATTGGTACTAACTTTATATCTGGAAATTCTTTTATTAATCTCTACTTATGGTTCTACCTAGGAATTTTACTTTCAATTGTCACTACAATAAAATACCAATTGGGTGATAACTTATCTCCTATTACATTCTTTAAAAAGAAAAGCTCCAACACGATTAGCATTGGAGCTGAATAAAATTTTATATTATAATTTAGTTTATAAGTATTTAACTTGAAATTCACCCATGAATTTCACTAATTCTTGTACTGATTCTGTAGGGCATGCATTATAAATTGAAGCACGTATACCACCAACTGATCGATGTCCTTTTAAGCCAGACATATTTTTATCTGTAGCCTGCTTTACAAATTCTGCTTCTAACTCTTCAGTAGGTAAATTGAATGTAATGTTCATTATTGAACGGTCCTTTTTATCAGAAACTACTGCTTTATAAAAGCCCTCAGAGTTATCAATAGCATCATAAATCATATTTGCTTTATTATTATTAATTTCCTCTACTTTACTTACTCCGCCTTGAGCTTTTACCCATTTAAGTGTTTCGTTAATAACAAAAACTGGAAAAACTGGAGGGGTATTGAACATCGAGTCTTTTTCGATGTGTGTTGAGTATTTCAGCATAGTTAGATTATCATTCTTAGCTGCTTTTTCAACAAATGATTTCTTTATTACTACAAGAGTAGCACCTGATGGTCCAATATTCTTTTGTGCACCAGCATAAATCATATCAAACTTAGAAAAGTCCAACTGACGACTGAACAAGTCAGATGACATATCACAAATAAGTGGAGTATTCCCAACATTTGGAATATCTTTAACTCTAGTACCAAATATGGTGTTATTAGTTGCGTAGTGGACGTAATCTGCATTATCGTCAAAGGTAAATTCTTTAGGAATATAACTAAAGTTTTTATCTTCAGAAGAACCAGCAATATTTACATTTCCAATCATATTAGCTTCTTTTATAGCTTTTTTTGTCCAAGTTCCAGTATTAATATAATCAGCACTGTTTTTCAAGAAGTTTAGTGGAATCATAGCAAATTGCATACTTGCACCACCACCTAAAAACAAGACAGAATAATCAGCACTATTCAAGTTCATTAACTCTAATACGTTTGCCTTAGTTTCGTCGAACATAGCAACGATTTCTTTGGAACGGTGACTCATTTCCATCACCGACATTCCTAGATTATTATAATTAGTAACTGCTTGTTTAGAAGCTTCCAACACAGGCACTGGCAAAATAGCAGGCCCTGCACTAAAATTGTGGATTCTTTCCATTGTTTTGAACCATTATATTAATTCGTAAAACTTACTTATTCAAACTTAACATATTAACTAAATATAATAAAAATAATTGTAGCATAAATCGTTTATGGCAAAGAAGCTTATATAATTGATTTTGAGTCTCAAATTGGTTATATTTGGCTTTTATTTTTTGCCACAATATAAATATTGAGACACACATGAAAGTACTTGCAAATGACGGAATTTCGAAAGAAGGAGCGGATATAATTACGAATGCAGGGTTCGAATTATCGACAGATAAAATAGCTCAAGACGATTTGAATGAAAGATTAAAAGAATATGATGCTATAATTGTACGCTCGGCAACTACTGTTAGAAAAGAATTAATTGACAATTCGAATCTGAAAGTTATAGGTAGAGCTGGTGTTGGTATGGACAATATTGACGTTGATTATGCAAGAAGTAAAGGTATTTCTGTAGTTAATACACCAGCAGCATCGTCTGCCTCGGTTGCAGAACTCGTATTTTCGCATCTATTTTCATTAGCTAGGTTTACTCATAGAAGTACTACAGCTATGGAAAATGGCGAGTGGCCTAAAAAAGAATATAAAGGTTTTGAACTTTCAGGTAAAACTCTTGGCTTAATTGGATTTGGTAATATAGCCAAAGAGACTGCAAAAATAGCTTTAGGTTTAGGTATGAGTGTTTGTACTTATGACAGAAATGGCTCTACATCTGATTTAAATGTTCATTTTTGTGATAATTTAGATGAGATGTTATCTAAGAGTGATGTTGTTTCTTTACACATCCCTTTCGACAAAGAGGAAGGTCCAACAATTGGAAAAGAGCAAATAAATAAAATGAAAGATGGAAGTATACTTATAAATTGCGCACGTGGTGGTGTAGTTGATGAAGGTGCTCTACTAGAGGGTTTGAAAAGTGGTAAAATTGCGGGTGCTGGGATTGACGTATGGATTAATGAGCCACCAACTGATGCTCAAACTGATTTGATTAAACATCCAAATGTTAGTGCTACCCCTCATATAGGTGGGACAACAAAAGAAGCACAAGACAGAGTTGGAATTGAAATAGCTGAAAAAATAGTAGAAGAACTAAAAAAATAAATTATGACAGGAAGATAAAATGGCAGTATTCAAAGCTTTTAAAGCATACAGACCAACACCTAACAAGGCAAAAGATGTAGCAGCATACCCTTATGATGTCGTAAATTCAGACGAAGCAAGACATATAGTTGAAGGTAATCCTGATTCTTTTCTTAGAGTTGGTAAACCAGAAGTTGATCTTGACAAAAACTTATCTCTATACGATGAAAAAGTATATAAAAAAGGTAAGGAAAACTTGATCAGATTAATTGAAGATGGAGTATTAGTTCAAGACGAAAAGCCGTGTTACTACATATACAGCTTGACAATGAATGGAAGAACTCAGAATGGTTTAGTTGGTGCTGCAAGTATAAATGATTATTGGAATAATGTAATCAAGAAACACGAATATACTAGAAAGCAAAAAGAAGAAGACAGATGTGAACACGTTAGGGTAACCAATGCTCACACAGGGCCAATCTTCTTGACATACAAAGATGAAAATGATATAAACAGCATAGTTGAAAAAGTAAAGAAAAATAATCCAGACAATGACCACGTTGCTAACGATGGAATAAGACACCAAACTTGGCTAATTACTGACGCTGACGATATTAGCTTTATCGAAAATAAATTGGCATCGGTGCCTAGTTTTTATGTAGCAGATGGTCATCATCGTTCGGCAGCAGCTGCAATTGTTGGTACAGAAAGAAAGGAAGCAAATCCTAATCATACTGGAAATGAGAATTATAACAGATTTCTAGCAGTGCTATTCCCAGCTAGTGAGTTATATATCATGGATTATAACCGTTTAGTTGTTGATTTGAATGGCAATACTTTACCAGAATTTATCTCCAAATTGGAAGAGAAATTCACAGTAACTGAAGAAAATAACAAAGTAAAGCCATCAAATAAGGGTGAATTTGGTTTCTATTGTGAAGGCAAATGGTACAAACTTAACATAAAGCCTGAGTTAGTTGATGAAAATGACCCAGTTGAATCACTCGATGTAGCACTATTACAACGACATGTATTAGATAACCTACTTGCAATAGAAGACCCTCGCACAGACGATAGGATTGACTTCGTTGGTGGAATAAGAGGACTGGAAGAATTAGTAAGAAGAGTTGACAGCGGTGAAATGAAAGCAGCGATTAGTATGTATCCAACTTCGATTGAAGAGCTGATGAACATAGCTGATGCTGGTAAAGTAATGCCACCAAAATCAACTTGGTTCGAACCAAAACTTAGAGATGGGCTTTTTGTTCACTTCTTAGATTAAGATAATTTGAAATCCCCTCTTTTTAAAGAGGAACTTGCCAAGCCACAAGCATGGGTGTGTTCAACAAGTTTTTAATTTTCACGGTCATTCCGAGGGAGTCCTTGGACGACCGTGGGAATCTAATTTGAAAATGCTATATATATAAACAGATAGCCGCGCTACGCTCGCTATGACATATTTATTTTTTACACTCCTGTCATTATTTAATGGTGAAATAAAAATCACTCAGGAAATTCCCCTCTTTTTAAAGAGGGGTGGCAGACAATGCCACAGCATTGGCTGACGGTGTGTTTAAAACTAACTCCTGCTCTAAAAAGTAGTGGGAGTTTTTTTACCTAACCACATTGAATTGTTTGGTTACAGTCTGCTTACCAGATTTGATAACCAAATAATAAACCCCACTATTGAGCTGCGATATATCAATCAATTTCTCATTTGTAGTGAATATCAATTTTCCTTCGATGTTTAGTACCTCTAATTCGTCTAATATTAGTTCTGTATCTATATTTAGAAAGTCGGCTGTTGGGTTGGGAGATATTAAAATATCTTCACCATATTCATGTTCAACACTTGTTTCAGCAATATATTTTGTTAAGTCATGAAGGAAAATTGATTCTGATGAATAACTTATAAATAATTCTTTATTTTTACTTATGTTTAAATTACCTGATCTAGAAGGTATGTTACTATAATGAAGACTAGTATCATTTGTTGAAATGTCTAGAATTGTAAAGCTTGATGATTGTTTACTATGATTGTACAAAGTAACTAGAAAAAGATTAGAATTATATTTGAATGGCTTATAAGGAGCTATATAATTATCACTATTCCTAAAATCTAAGGCACTTGCTATAGTTAGATTATTTATATCTAGAATGTTAAATCTTGTAGCTTCTGGCAACGATGATTCTGATACGTTTATCAAGTTTTCATTTAGAGGAAAATAATCGGTATTATTATGAATTCTATTTCTAGCTTCATCAACCTCAACTAATTCATCGGAGTTATAATCCAATATAAAAACTTGTGATAAAAGACTATCTTTTGAATTCGTTATTGAAGAAAAAATTAACTTACTATCTTGTTCTATAAATGTTGGGTTTTCATATTCGATTTTAAAATCAATCAAATTCGAATTGCTCTTATTATGATCAAATCGTTCAATTACAATATTTTGTTCTAAGTTGTAAATTAAAATCTGAGTTAGTCGTTCAGTACCATTAGCTTCAATATAAATACAAGTCAGAAACCTATTGTCCTGTGATAATTTTAACATTCTATAAGCATTAACTACACTCTCAGTAGAAAGTCTACCACTTAAAGGAATTGTAGTCAAAGAGTCAACATCATTGAAGTCATATACATTATATTTCAATATTTCTTCTTGAATGGAGACGTATAGTTCTTTACCATCATTAGTAATTGCACTTGATGCAGTACCTTTTGGTAAATTAACACTATCTATGAGCTGATTATCTTGAGCACTAATCTTAAAAATGCTATTATTACCCACAATAATTATAAACTCATCTTCCTCACCGCCAAAATAAGCATTTTCAATTGGTGAGTTATTATTGTATTTCCAGATTATATAATCTTCTTCATTGCTAAGAAGTAATGTTGAGGTGGCAGCGATTATTGTGATTAAAAATACTAGTGCTTTCATGTTTATTTTCGGATTCGTGATATTCTATTTCGGACAATATAGAAATAATTCTGACTAAATGGCAAGGGAACAAGTTCCCTTGTTGTATATCTATATAGACACATGAACGCTAAAAACGTCTCAGGGGTTTGCAAAAAAAATAATTGCGAGGGAGCAGATCGACTGTGTTAATCTCATTGGAAAGTTTATAATTATTAATAAACAGATAGCCCACGCCAATGCGTGGAAAGCCGCGCTATGCTCGCTATAACATCTATAATATCACAAACCAACTGAAAAACCAATTCGAGCAGGAGTAAATTCCTGGGGGCTGTTAATAGGTGAATCAACTCTATGGACCTCCGTAATTAAGTAAGCAATTCCACTACCAATAAGGGCACCTACTACTACATCGGATAAAAAGTGCTTACCTGCTAAAACTCTCAGAGCAGAAATTGCTGTAGCATTAGCTAAGTTTAACCCTATACCAATATCCCGCAAAGTAGTTTGAGGCATTTCAGATAGCATTATGCTGCTAAATACAGCTGATGCAAAAGCTGTAGAAGAATGACCAGAATAGAATGAAAACCTTGTATCAGGATCCAAAAGCATATCCTTACTTGTGTTATCATCATAAGACAATGGGCGACTTCTTGCTATTATAGCTTTTGTTGTAGCATTCAGACCATAGTTTATTGACATAGTTTGATAATACATCATCCCTATTGTTTCGGTCTGATTGCTATACTTGTCTGAAAAACTGTATGCAAGAGGTGAAAGTAACTGTATTCCAATCAAAAGATCGCTTACATCTGCATAAGTGTCTCTGTATTGGGTATTGATATTATCAAAAAATGGTATATCGAATATAGAGTTGTTCGAATAATCATTCAAATTAGGAAGTTCAGCAGTATTAGTCAAGGTGTGACCAACTGCAACACCAACTACTGATATAGGCATAATTACCATATCTGCACTTGGTTTCATCTCAAACTGAGCCTTTGCTGTAATTGAAAATAATATTATTAATACTAAAATTCGCATGCTTGTAAATAAAGTCTGTTATTAATAACACCAAGAGATTCGTACTCTCCCATTCTCCAGTTATACCTAACAAATTCCGTATAGTCCATCATTGTTCCAGCATAAATTTCATTATTATCTAAATCTCTCACTAATAATGATGTAGATGAAGCATAGCCCAATGTATTGGAATTGGGTTTTTTAGCATATTCTCCATCAATAAATATACCATTAGGTGCAGTAATTTGTTGTCCATTAACTATTAGGTTACAATCTATTGTACATGCAATGAAATACATTTCACTGCCATCATAAGAGAAGTATGGATTAGAATTTTCTCTACCACCAGTATATTCAACTGAATTAAACACAACAACCTCCGTGTTTAATTGTGTAAATGCTCTGTACGCAAACATAGCAATATGAGGATGAATAGCAAGCCCCATAACTTGCTGGTAGTTTTTACCAGTCATTGGTTTACTCATTTTATCATCAATTAGTACTGCTTCAGAACCACCAAAGTTCAATGTCCCCAAAAAGGCTAAGTAATCACCAGTTAGATTTATCTCGTATTCGAATATATTACTATACATATCTGAACGTTCCTCTTCACCAATATAAATTTTCCAATTTGCTCCATCGAAACCAGCAAAAGCAAACTCATCGTTGTGCCAGTACCCAATAGGTCTTATATCTTGAAAGCCCTGAGAAACCTTACCATCATCATAAATTGTTTTAATCCCACCTCGACTTTCTACATATGCAAACTTATCGCCAGAATTATTTATAAATAATGATCCTTCCTTAAAACGGACAGAAACTGTATCATCAATTGATACAACTGTTAATAGTTCAGAGCGATAATATGAATAAAGTATATTCTTTGAATCTGAACTAAATAGTATATTTCCAGGATTGTCGGCATTTAGTTGAATTAGCGAATCACCATAAACTAAATCCCAACCTGAGAATCCCTGAGCAAAAAACGCCCATTTTTCACCATCTGGTGAGAAAACAGGCTTACTCAAACCAACAAAGTTTTCTGAAGTATAATCATTAATGTACATCTTTTGTCTATTCGAAAATGTTTGTGTTACAGCCCACCAATTATAGGTAGTATCCAAACCGAAATCTACTAAGTCTTCACTCCCGTCAGTTAGCTGAATATCATAGCATTTGTCAGCATAACTTGACACATTTAATGAAATAAAGGTTAATGTTAACAATATAATTTTAAAATAGGTCAAATTAGTCTTTATAATTGTTCGTTTGATGTAATTATTTAGCAACTTAAGTGTTATTATGTTAGTCAAAATTAACAAAAGTTTAAGGATTTTAAGATGTCAAAACAAATTTTAATAATTATAGCTTCAATATTCTTATTAATAAATACAAATTCACAGTCCCAAGAGAATCCTGTGTTTAATATAACGGGTCTTGAGACAGCAGAGTTTCCTTTAGTAAAAAGTTATATAATTGCTAAGAATGGAAGACTTAATCAGGATTATTACTCAGCACCATTAACCCAACCAAATCCTCCTGATTTCGACTTGTTAGAAAATGGAGTTAGTAAAGACGAAACTTCATTAGTATTAAAATGCGAAGACATCGAAGGTTTGTTACCAGTTCACATTGCTTTAGTTGTAGATGCCTCTCAAAGTATGTTTGAGCCTTGGAAAGGTGAAACAAGAGCAGAAGTATTAGAAAGAGCAGTTGATGAATTTATCGATTCTGTAAAATTCGTAAATGGTACTTCTATGCATATAGTTCCGTTTGCTGGAAGAGAAATAGAAGGAAGAGTATGGAAAGATTGGAACTTTACTGCTGAAGATGCAAAGGCTGATTTTGATGAATATGATCAGTTAATTGGTAGAACTGACTTCAACACTCCTATGTGGGAAGAACCAACAGGCAAACATGTCTTAGAAATTTTTAAGTCAAAACCAGCTACAGACAGAAAAGTAGTTGTTTTCTTAACAGATGGTGCACATGAAAACCCTAATGGGAATAATCCTTTTGAAAGAGAAAAAGTAATTGAGGACTTACAAAGCAGAGGTATAGAATTCTATTCTGTTACTTTTGACCCTGACGCTTTTGACAGTGTCAATGATTTGAAAGATATTAGCCAAGCTACTGGTGGAATTTATACTAATGTAAATTCTGAAAGAGAATTACGTGACTATTGGCGAGCTATAACTGATGACCTTAAGTCGAGCACAGTTTGCTGGTTAGAATGGGAATCTAATTTAGAGTGTGATGAAGTAACTGAAAGAAGTGTAGATGTTACTTTTACAAGAACAACTAATGACCCAATACAAAGAACTTTCAATTATACACCATCGGCTGAAAAAGGATTAGCTAGAGTATCTAGAGACAATGGCACATTATATTTCGATAATAATGGGTCTGTGACTCAAGACGTAACATTGACTGCTGAAGTTGGTGACTTTTTGATAACTGGTTTCAATATTACAAATAACGATAATGATTTTGAAATACCTGAATTTGACAATATGCCTGCAGGTGGATTTGTTTTAGATGAAGGACAGACTAAAACATTTGCTGTCAACTATATTAGAGATCCATCGGACGCACCAAAAGATTTTGACTTAGTCTTTGAAACAGACTTATGTCCAGTAGAACCTGTAAATTTAGTTGCTCCTTGTGGTCCAATAACACAAGCTATAGATTTAGGAAATATAAATCTTAGCGGAAGCACTGATTATGTAGCTACTGATGTATTTACGAATAATTCAACTGAAGAAATCTCTGGCACTGTAACAATTGAAGGAAATGATAATACAGAATTTGCGATAAAATCTGTGAATGGTAATGCTGGAGCAAATTTCACTCTTGGTGCTGGCAAAAGTATGAATGTAGAGCTTACAATTACACCTACTACTCCTGGTAACAAGACAGCTAATTTGAATTATGGAATTATCTCTGATTGTGGAGTTGCAACATCAAGCATAACTGCTAATGTAATTGAAGCTGACTTAGCACTTTCTCCTATGAATTGGGATTTAGTTAGAATAAACAACCCAGTTACTATGTCTTACACAATCACTAATAACAATGACAACGATGTAGAAATAGAGTCAATTACTTTATCAGATAACTCACAAGGCTTTATGCTTGGTGATGTTAGTGGTTCATTAACAAATCTAACTGCTAATGGTGGTGAAACAAGTTTTGATATTACTTTCACACCGAATGCAGAAGGAAATATAAATGTAGATCTGAATGTCAAATTAACAAATAGGACTGAAGCACTAACTGCAAGATTATCTGGTATTGGATTTTTACCAGAAGTTGATGGTAATGATGTCATGTTCACAGATGTTGAAGTTAATTCAGCTGTCGCACCAATTGACTTTGTTGTAACAAACAATTCTGATTATGGTGTAATGGAAGTAAAAGATATTAGACTTAAAGCTGGTAGTGATAATGTATTTAGCCTTGACTTGACAAACTTTACTTCAGGCACTACCTTATCAAAAGGACAAACAATAACTGTACCTGTTAACTTTAATCCTACATCAGTAGGTGTAAGCACTGGAGTTATTATTGTAGAGGCAGATAATGTTGAAGGTCCAGAACCTGTATCATTTGTTCTAAATGAATTTGATATTGACGGAACTTCAATACCTGGTGATGGAGTTACATTACCAGTTACAAATTTTGGTCCAATCTTAAGCTGTGAATTAGAGACAATGACTGTAACATTAGAAAACAATACTTCACAAGAAATTGATGTTACTTCTGTACTAAATCAAACTAACATTAATTTTGAGTTGCAAGAAACTACATTCTCAATTCCTGCAAATGGTACTAAAGTAGTTGCTATAGATTATATCCCAAGTGGTATAGGTAATCACTCTGCAACTGCGATATTTAGTTTCTCAGATGGATTTGAATACACTGCACCATTAGAAGGTGTAGCAATTATTGAAGCTGTTGATTTGATTGGATTTGATTCACCTGATTACTCAACTGACTTAGGTAGAGAAGTAAACGTAAACTTTAGTCTTGACTTTAGTGATTATAATATCAGACCAAATACTAATGCTAGTGAATTGGTACTTACAATTGGTTACAATAGTACGACACACTATATGCTAACTCCTAATATTACTTCTGATTTGGCTATTACTCCAGTTATTGATTTAAGCACTCAAAAAGAGAATAATTTTATTACAGCTACTTTCACAGGAAATATTCCTGTTGATGAAGCTATAAATTTTGAAATCCCACTATTGACAACTATTGGTAATGATACAATGTCAGTAATTGACATAAGTGCTGATTTGGTTGACCTAAACTGCCTGACAGTTAATGATGCATCTGTAGAGTCATTCTTATTGGGATGTAACTTATCTGGTTCATTGATTAATGTTTCAGATAACACGAATGGTTTCAGACTTAATGGCAAGAATCCAGCAGAAGACGTTCTAAAACTCGAGTATGAATTACCATTCAACTCTCCAGTTACTTTAGAAATATATTCTACTTATGGACAGAAAGTTAAGACTATAGATATTTCAGATGCTCAGCAAGGAATAAACGAATATGATATTAACATATCTGATTTGACTATGGGCACTTATATAGTGAGGTACAAATCTAATTCTTACGAAGAAAGCTTGAGATTTATCAAAGTTAAGTAAGATATTTATAGATTAGAATAATATTAATTAGCGGGTTTTAACGACCCGCTTTTTTTATGTAATTAATTGTATTATTTTTGAAGAGTTAGTTTATCCAAAGAGAAAAAAAATGATAGATAAAATAAGCGAAATATTAGGTGACAAGTCAGATTCGTTATTAGGATTCGATTCACCGAAAATTGATAAATCAAGATTACACTTACCATCTCCAACTTTTGTAGATGATATTTTCATGCAATCTGACAGGAACAACAGAGTATTAGGTAACTTAGAGTGGATTTTTCAAACAGGCAGATTAGCAGGAACTGGTTATACATCGATCCTGCCAGTTGACCAAGGAATAGAACACAGTGGTAGCGCTAGCTTCACTAAGAACCCTGATTACTTTGATCCAGAAAACATTGTGAAATTGGCAATAGAAGGCGGTTGTAATGCTGTTGCCTCTACATTTGGTGTGTTAGGTATGGTTTCTCGTAAATATGCTCACAAGATCCCATTCATAGTAAAAATAAATCATAATGAATTGATGACATCACCAAACACATTCGACCAGATTATGTTCGGAAGTGTTGATAGAGCTTATGAAATGGGTGCAGCTGCAGTTGGTGCTACTATCTACTTCGGTTCTGAAGAAAGTAATGCTCAAATAGTTGAAGTTGCAGAAGCATTCGAAAGAGCACATGAACTTGGGATGGCTACAGTTCTTTGGTGTTACCTTAGAAATAATGACTTTAAAAAGGATACAGACTACCATGCTTCTTCTGATTTGACTGCACAAGCAAACCACTTAGGAGTTACTATACAAGCTGATATAATTAAGCAAAAGCAACCTACAAACAATGGTGGCTATATTGCTATGAATGAAGGCGGAGTAAGCTATGGTAAATATGACAAAGCTATGTATGAAGAATTAGTTTCTGACCACCCAATTGATTTGACTAGATATCAAGTAGCTAATTGCTATATGGGTAGAGCTGGGCTTATTAACAGTGGCGGTGCATCTGGCACTAATGATTTGCAAGATGCAGTAGCAACTGCTGTAATCAACAAACGTGCTGGTGGTATCGGCTTGATATCTGGTAGAAAAGCATTCCAAAGACCAATAAATGAAGGTGTTGAATTGCTAAATGCTATTCAAGATGTTTATTTATCAGATGAAATTACTATAGTATAATAGTCAGTTGAAATTAGAGAATTTTTTAATCCCTTCGTTTGAAGGGATTTTTATTTAAAGCATGATATTTTCTAAAGAATATAAGAATCATTACAAAGAGAATTTCCGAATAGGAATGCCTGTTGTGTTGGGACAGATTGGTCACATGGCTACATCTTTGGTGGATAATGCCATGGTTGGGAATATCAGTAGTGTTCAGTTAGCTGCATCCTCGTTAGCTAACACTGTGTTCATAATGATATATATTTTTGGTATTGGGCTTTCAATTGGTTTAACACCTGCTGTTGGTAAAGCATATGGAAATGAAAAGCATGGACAAATTGCTTCCTATCTAAAAAGTGGTAAGTTCATATACCTTTGGACTGGCTTCATTCTCACATTAGTCATGGTAGTAGCATCATACTTTTTTGATAAGTTAAACCAACCGCCTGATGTAGTTGAGTATGCTATCCCCTATTTCCTTACCTTGTCTATTTCTATGGTTCCGTTTATGTACTTTATGTCCCTAAAGCAATTTGCTGAAGGGGTCACATTAACGAAGCCTGCTATGTGGGCTGGCTTAGCTGGTAATTTAATTAATGTAGTTTTAAACTATTTACTTATATATGGTGAATTTGGATTTCCTAGATTAGAACTATTTGGAGCTGGTATAGCAACAACTATTTCTCGTTCACTCATGGGATTATTTTTATTCTATATAATTAGTAAAGATGAGAGAGTAGCTCGTTACCTAAGGGCGGCTAAAAGACTAACTATAAGAAAAGAAAGCATTGTAAATCTGTTGAAGATTGGTGTACCAATAGGGTTTCAGTTTGTTTTAGAGATTAGCTCTTTTGTTATAGCAACTTTTATGATGGGTTGGATAGGAACCTATCCATTAGCAGCACATCAAATCGCAGTTAGTCTAAGTGCATTAGCATTTCTTTCTGTAACTGGTGTAGCTACTGCTGCTACTATCAGGGTTAGTAATTTTGTTGGTAATGGACGATATGACAAAATGCGAAGTGCAGGATATTCGACTTACGTAATGGGTCTTGCAATTATGACATTTACAGCATTATGCTTTATCTTCTTAGGCAGACCTATATCAATGATTTTCACTAATGATGAAGTTGTGTTAGCTATTTCAACACAGCTGCTAATGATAGCAGGGTTCTTCCAAATTGTAGATGGAGCACAGGCAGTTGGCTTGGGTGTCTTACGTGGCTTGGAAGATGTGAAAATACCAACATTAATCATCATAATAGCATATTGGGGACTTAGCATACCACTATCTTACTACTTCGCATTCACTTTGGATATGGGACCAGAGGGAATTTGGTATGGACTTTTGGCAGGGCTTAGCTTCTCGGGAATATTCCTATTCCTCAGATTCCTGCACTACTCTAAGAACTTACCAAGTACTAAATAGCTACACTATAGCTAATAGTTGCGACTATCGCTCTCGTCAAACCATCTGCTCTTACAGTTCTTGTTAGAACAGGGAAACCAAGATTAAGTTTGAATGAGCTAACATCACTCACTCTGTAATCCATACTTCCAATTATATTTACTGTCAAGCCGTCAGAATCGATAATCTCTATATCATTTCCTGTAGTTTCGTTTTCATAAACTGAATTTTCCAATCTATAAACTGGCAGAACACCACCCATAAGTTTCAAATCATCATTAAGCTCAAAGAATTTCTCTATTTTAAGCATAACATCACTTCCACGTTTGAAATTACGTGATGACTCATATATTCCTCTATTCGAGAAATAATCTTCCGTTTCTGGCGAAAACTCTTCAAAAACTATTTCATTAGTATATGAATTCTCATTTCTATTAAGTGGAGTTTGAACACCTGTAGTAACCTGCCAATCTCCTGATCTAAGTGAAGTAAGGAATATCATATCATTTGTACCCTGGCTAGTCTGATTTACCATAGGCATAGGTAATCCTTCTCCATTTTTCAAGTCTGCATTATTGGTAGCAATCTTACCACCAAAAGTGGCATTCCAACTCAAATCACCATCAGAATATAAGTTAGTACCTAATGTAATAAGTACATCTCCAAGTCCACTTGTTGAACCCAAATCACCAGAAGTTATTACGAATGGGACACCTACTGAGAGTGTAAAATCATTAGTGCTATAGCTTAGACTAACTCCAGTAGAATTAATCAGCACGGAGTTGTCACCTATTCCAATGGAATTAGAGAGAGATAAGTACATATTAGAAGTTTCATTTGTACTGTCCATAGGGCTCTGTGACCACCATCAATAGAGCATAGTCCAGCATCGGAACAACCCTGTGAATAGGCAAATTGAGAGCTAATGATTGATACAAAAATAACAATCGCAGAAAGGATAATTTTATTCATAATTTTTATTCTTTATATTATGAAATAGTTAATGATAATATAACATATTTTTTTGAAAAATGTTTTGCATATTAGAAAAATATCCTTAAGTTTGTATTCAATTTTTTGACGCACTGGTCCCTTCGTCTAGTGGTTAGGACTCCGCCCTTTCACGGCGGCAACAGGGGTTCAAATCCCCTAGGGATCACATAAGGAAAGCCAATCTATTTATTTAGGTTGGCTTTTTTTGTATTATAAGATATTGGAATTAACCTAATTCAATAATTATGAAAACACTAATACTTTTAATCACAATAATCACTGCTACCTCACTGGTGAGGTCTGGAGAAATAGTCCCTGTGTGGGATAAAGACTGGGATATTAACCCTTCTGACAATGCCAATCTTTTAGACGTAGAGTTTCTAAAAGGAGAAAATCAATTTATTATGATGGGAGTAGACGGGGATATTGGTTCGGTTGAAATTCGAGAAACCTTAACAGGAGAGTTGATAGATTCTATACAAATCAATAACATTTACGAAGAAAGTAAATTTGAGATATTGCCTGATAGTAATAGATTCATAATGTCTGTAGGAGGTGTTAGAAGCATACCTGCTGGATTTGAAGTTAGAAGCGTTGATGATTTTTCGATAATCAATAAATTCGAACTACCCTTAGAAGGAGATGCTTTTGATGAAAAAAATAGACCTTACAATAATAGAATTATTGATATAAAGATTGACCCAGTCAAACCTTATGTTTATTTTATTTTAGAAAAGGGAATAAATGGAAAGCAATTAGGAGAAAATACAGATTTCTACTCTATAAAGGTATATAATTATGAAACATCGGAAGAGATAAGAAATCTAAGAGCTTACAAAAAAGATTATATGGAATTAATAGATATTTCACATGATGGGAAATACTTAGTAAGTATAAATGGAAGGGAAGCATATATATATATGGGATTTAGAGACTTTTAGTCAGATTAAAAGTTATCAGCTTTTTTTTAACAGTCCAGATAAAGCGTGGAATACTGACATAGCTGATATTAAATTCTCTGAACTAAATAGTGATATAATTTATTTTTCTGGTTTGTTTTCAAAAATTGAAAACCCTGAAGAATTTGAAAATGGGGTTTTCGAATATTCGATTAAAAGGGGTAATCATATAAATAGATTGCCTGAAGTTGGATATTCAAGTATATTGAATTTTATT
>JBDQHL010000034.1:0-15783 GCA_040264895.1 Bacteroidota bacterium | reverse complement strand
GGATCTATCATATAATCATCAATAACTGTATTAAAAGAAGTCCCACTAATAAAAACTATTGCAGTTGTATCATTAGTAATTCCGAATAAGCCTTTTTCATGAAGTTTAGGGAAATCTACATGATATGGCATATGAAGTCTATAACCCCCACTAGGTGTGCCATGCATTCTAATCATCAGTGAATCAGCGTCAGATAAATCTATTAAGAGTCTCAGAATAGAAACTAAATTTGTTATATGTAATTGAAACATCAATTTCTTTTGGACTATAATTGAAGTATTTTAATTTAATTAATTCTGAGACTTCAGTTTTAGTTAATGTGTCGATTAGGTCATCAGCTACATAGTTTTGGTAATAAGTTGTTCCACTTAAGTAGTGTATATAATCACTGCTAGTATCTATTGCTACTAACCCATTCTTATGAAGATTTAATAAATGTTTACGATCATAAACGAAAGTATCCTGGACTATTGGATGTGTGTAAATACTTGGCTCTTCAGAGGAAATAATAAGTACTTCTCTAGTCTTGTCGTCAAATTTAATTTCATATGGTAAATATTCGAAACATTCATACTCAAAATCAAATGTGTAACTATAAAGCTGTAAAGGTCGGTCCAAATAATTAATTTGTTTATTCAATTTTTATTCTGGTAGACTCGAACGATTTATAAAAGGAAAAATTCTTAAAAAATCTTTTGGTTATGAATTAAAACTAGAAGAAGGAATTATGGTAGGAATTTAAAATCGAAGATAGAATACTGGATTCATTATTAAACTATAATAGAACTAGGTAGACAATTACACATGAATACTTATTCAGATTACATTATCTAGATTATCATTATGAAACTTAGAAAAAAAATATCTTTAATATTAATTGCATTAATTACATGTAGTATTCTTTTTGCTTGGATTAGTCCTATCAAGCTTGTTAAAGTAAATCATGAGGCATTCTTTACGAAAGATTTCTATTATTATATGATTGAAATTTACGACCAGGATCAATTATATTTCAAAAATGCAAACAAAAATGAAATATCCTTAACTAAAGTAACTCCTGCGAATGTTGCAAATGGAAGTGAATACTTCTTAACTTTTAAAGACTCTGTCGAAGTTTTTGTTAGAACGGATTATGTTGACACAACAAGAACTATTCCCCTTGATAGATTCACTATAATGTATATACATCCTACACAAAATGTTTCATTTATTCATGCTAGCACCGATACTATTCCCTTTTGGGATTAATTATTTTAACCAAAAGCAAGCTTACTCACACAAGTCACGGCAATGCCCATCTCTCTCTTTCTCTCTTATTTCACATCGCTATTGTGCTTTCGGCTCGCTTGGTTAATGTTTTTCCTTATAGGAAGCCAACGCTTCTCTTCAGCTCTATGGCGAGCTTATCGGATTCGACAAAGTTGCTCGACTTATAGTTCTGGTTCTGCTTCCAGGCATTGGTAGTACCCATAGTCGCATAGATTATGGTGTCCGTACCGCTCTTCTGGTTTATCTTATCTACGGCTTGGGTTACTCGCTCTAGCTTAAATCTGTCGCGTTTGTCAAGCATAGACATCTGCTGATTGTTGGCTGGTTGCAACCCACTCAGCATCACCCCTGCCTTGTAGTATAATATTCCCTCGGCAAAGCACCTATTTACGGCATCTATGGTGTGGGTCAGTATCTCGCAAGTGGCATCAGTCGGCACGGGCAGTCGCATTTCGCATTTCTCGTAATATCGCTTCTCGGCATAGCGGCTGGTACTCAAGTAAACGGACACAGTCTTAGCTGCCGAGCCCTGCCCACGCATTCGCTCCGCTGCCCGAGCTGTGAATAGTGCCACGGCTTCTATTAGGTCTTCTTTGCGAGTTAGCTTTTTGCCAAAAGAGCGAGAGAACATTATCATCTTTTTCTTTGGGTGCTCATACTTCATATCTATGCAAGGGAAGCCCTTCAGCTCGCGTACAGTCCGCAGCCCCACGACTGACATTCGTTTTTTCACCCATTTCTCAGGCACTTGCGCTAGGTCGTAGGCAGTGTAGATATTATTGCTGTTCAGCATTTTCTTATGCTGTCTGCCAACTCCCCACACGTCGCCCACATCAGTCATCTTCAGGTATTGCTCGCATTTGTTGTGACTATACATATCTACCACACCAACCTTATAGTCCAACTGTTTTTTGCCAATTCGGTTAGCTATTTTGGCTAAAGTCTTGGTGCTGGCTATTCCTATGGTGGTGCTTATTCCTGTTTGGGTTAATATATCCTTTCGTATTCGAGTAGCGTATTCCGTTAGGTCAAAACGACTAAACCCACCCAACCCAACAAACGCCTCGTCTATGGAGTATTCTTCCACATCGGGGGAGTAGTTGCGGAGTATATCCATAATCTGTTGCGATTTGTAAGCATAGAGCTGGAAGTTTGCTGAGAATATCTTTACATTATGCTTGTCGAGCAGGTGCTTTACTTTGAAAACGGGTGTAAACTTCTCCAGCCCAACGGCTTTGGCTTCGTTGGACAGGGCAATTATTACTCCATCATTGTTAGAAAGCACCACCACTGGGTTGCCTCGTGCCTCGGGATCTATTGCCTGTTCGCACGATGCGTAGAAGTTGTTGCAATCTATTATAGCTATTGGTTGTGACATTTTGTTCTTGTTTCTTTTTATTCGGTTTATGGGATAACTCACCCATTTAGATATGCTTATGACTCATATCTATTAATTAATTTAGTCGTAATGACTTAGTTTGTTATATGAAATCTCGTTGTGTTGCTACCACCACGCCTATTATGGCGGTGTCTTCATCTACCTGTATCGGCTCGTATTTTGGATTTTCGGGGCTTAGTAGCACACCACCATCCGAGAAATTAAGCGTCTTTACAGTCAGTGCACCATCTACTCTGGCTATAACTATGTTGCCTTCGCGTGGTTCTTTCAGTGTGTCAACTAGCAGTTTGTCGCCGTCCATTATCCCTACTCCAATCATGCTATCGCCCTGCACACCCACCATAAACGTACCCTTGTGGAATCGCTTATTGGGGTATATATATCCTTCCACATCTTCGGTTACCTCTAGTGGGCGACCAGCCGACACGCGTGATGAGTAGAGCGGCACGGCTATATTGCCACCTCCAGAATCCAAGCCATAGACGGTCAGCTTTGCAGAATTATCTGATTGGGGAGAGCCATAAATTAGTTCATCTAAGCTGAGCTCGTCTACCTTCTCAATAATAAGTGGTATGTCCACAGTGCCACGCCTTTTCCAAGTAGCAATAGTTGTTTCTGCCAATCCGAGATAGCTCGCCAGCTCGGCATCGGTTTTTATCTCTAGCATTGACTTCAGTCTTTGTATTATCTTTTTTGCTTGTTTTTTAGTGAATCCAGCCATATCGACATAATTATTATTAGTAGAAATATTATCGTTAATACAAACATAGTCAAAATGACTTAACTATCAAAAAAATATTTTAGTCGAGGGTTTGTTTTTTGGGGATTTTGATTTACTATTACATTCTAATTTAGATATATTCGTATGAAAACAAATAACATAAATATGGAATAGAATAATATGATATTCATAGAAAATGAAGGTATAACTGATCCGTATGTAAACTTAGCTCTGGAAGAATACGCTTTGCGTAATTTCAGCGGTGACAGCGATTACTTACTGTTCTACATCAATGAGCCATCTATCATAATAGGTAGAAATCAGAATACGCTGGAAGAAATAAATCACGAGTATGTGGAAGAGAAAGGCATACACGTAGTTAGGCGTATATCAGGCGGTGGTACTGTCTATCACGATTTTGGGAATCTGAACTTCAGCTTTATGACAGATTATAGTATGGAAAGTTTAAATAATTTTAAAAAATTCACAGCTCCTGTTATCAAAGTGCTAAATGATATGGGAGTTCCAGCTGAACTGAAAGGAAGAAATGACATAGTAGCTGATGGTAGAAAGATATCAGGGAATGCACAATTTTCTAGTGGTAAGCGAATGTTTAGCCATGGGACGCTCCTGTTCGATAGTGAGCTGAGTGAAGTGGCGAATGCTCTGAATGTGAAAATGAGTAAGATACAGTCGAAAGGTCACAAATCTGTGAGGAGTAGAGTGGCTAATATCTCAGAATTTTTAGACAATAAGATAAGCGTTGATGAGTTCCGCTCAGCTATTCTAAAAGGACTTTACGAAGAAAGGGAAGACTTTGAGACTTATCACTTAACCGAAGACGAGTGGAAAGGGGTTCATGAGCTAAGAGAAAGCAAATACTCCGATTGGGATTGGAACTATGGGCACTCTCCTAAATTCAATATTCAGAGAACTCACAGATTCCCAATAGGTGAGATAGATCTTAGGATATTCGTGGAGAAAGGAATAATAAAAGAGTTTAAAGTATATGGTGACTTTTTTGGTAAAGACCCAGTTGCCGAGTTTGAGGGCTCGTTTGTTGGCAATCGCTATGAGCATCAGCAGATGCTAGATATTTTAGAGCCAATGGATATTAATAGCTATTTTGGTGACGTAAATAAAGATGAGTTGGCTAATCTGATTTATGGAGCTGATGAGTAGTAAGTAAAGTTAAATAGTGTTTCAGAGGGGCTACCAATTTGGTAGCCTTTTTTTGTCGGTTAATAAACAATATCCTTTTAACTATATAGTTTATAAGTAAAGTAAAATGATAAAAAAACATTAGTTGTATGTGTAACTAAATTGTGTTTGAAGTATTACTTGTAAGTAAAACAGTTGACAAAACCGAGAAAAATAAAATGGCAGATAGTAATATACTTTGGTACTTAGAAAAGTTTAACTTGTTCAATAACTTGGATATGAGTTCACTTAGCGAGTTGGGTAAAAAGTCTTGTATGGTTAAATACAAGAAGAATAAACCAATTTTTATACCTGAAGATTTACAAAAGAATATATTCTTCTTAAAAAAAGGAAAAGTGAAAATCTCGACTTTTAACGATGGTGGGGAAGAGCTGATAAAAACTATACTCAAACCTGGTGAGATGTTTGGCAAATTGCCTTATTCACCTGGTTCTGAGAATGATGATTATGCCTATGCACTTGAAGAAAGCACAGTTTGCTACATGCCAGCTGAAGACTTTGAGGCACTTCTACAAAAGGACAATCATTTGAGCACAGAGGTTATGAAATTTGTTGGACTTCGCTTACAAAAATTAGAGCGAAGAGTAGAAATGCTATCTTTTAAAGATGCTAAAGCAAGATTAATTGAAATGATATTGGATTTCAATAATGATTATGGCAAAAAAGTTGGTAGTGAATACTTTATTGAACAAAACCTATCTCACAGAGAACTGGCGTCACTAATTGCTACATCTAGACAAACAGTCACAAAGCTACTGAATGAATTACGAGAAAAAAACTTGATTGATTTTAATAGACGAAAAATGATAATTCGTGATTTTGATGGTTTGAAATCTGAGTTAGTTTATGATGTGAATTAATTAAAATAAAATTTGATAAATATAATTATTAGACTTGAGTTAAATTAGCTCAAGTCTTTTTTATTGGTGGAAGTATTTAATAGGTGATTTACCCTTGCTATTATTTACCTTAATCAAATATAATCCTTTTCTATCGAGATAGTTAACTAAGTCAAAGCTTTCAGATTTATTTAAAATTAGATTGCTTATTACTTCACTGCCAATGTAGTTAAACACTGAGATATTGACATCCTCTAAGGCAGTAATAGTGCTTGAGCTAATTTCTATAATTTCAGGACTTGTTAATTCAATCTGTCTAAAACCATGGGCACATACTTGTGACTCGATTTCCAAATTACTAACCCCAGAATAACATATATCACCATATTTACTTGTTAATACTACATTTGGTGTCAAAATAGTATCAATACTTAACTGAGTTTCTACCTCAATGATAACTTCGTTTCCGTTTGTAATAGCTTCCCGCGAGACGGGGTTTTTTAATGTAAGTGAAGAAAAAGTAGAAAAATTTGTAATCTCAATTTCGTTTAACATAGAAACATCTTCAATATATACATCTACTATATCGAACCAGTTAGAGTTATAATTGAATGTAAAACTATATTCGTTTAAATAACTTAACGTGTCTAGTTCCTCATCTAAACTAATTGGTAATTCTAAAATTTCACCAGGGATTGATTGTAAAACTAATTCTTCAGTCAAACTAATACTATTATAATTGGATAAAGTCAATGTATCGTAATGTATTTTTTCAGTTTCAGATTCTACTGAAATAATTAAATAATATGGAATTGATGGATCTATCGCTTTACCTAATAGATTTATGGTAAATTTATCATCAGTGAGATTGACATTATAAGCGAAATTATTTGATTCAATAATTTCAAAGTTCTTAATTTCAAAATCGAAAGATTCTAATGATCCATCATTAGCTCCAATGGTACTTTTCAAAGTATATTCTATATCTACGATATCACAGTCTTGGCTTTTTTCATTTACAATTAGGGTATCTACTAATTCTAAATCACCAATGGCCGTTTGCATTCCATATGAATCTGCTTGACCAAAGCCATAAATAAATGCAGCCAAAAGCACATCAGATTGTAAGCTGTGAGTACCTGATCTAATATCAAACCTCAACCAATAGTATTCTGTATTCCCAATCCTATTGTTCAGTATTTCAGGGTGTAGTTGATATAAATATTGATTATCAAAAACAATTGATTCAAGTTGATTACGAATATCTTTTTCTGTATCAACCTTTACAACAAGGTTGACTTTATGATTATTAAAATCGCCATAGGGAGGTGCAAGAAAGTTTACATTTTTAGTGAACTGGTCATCATTAATTAGGTTAAGCATGAATGGATCAAACCCATTAGAAGATTGCCCAAATATGCTTTCTATGTCCCAAGCGTAAGAGTAAGAATATTGTGAAACTAAGATAGGTTTGTCTGCTTCCCAAATAGTGACTCCTTTTATACCTTCTTCTCTATTTCTATTAATTCTATTGATTTCAGTATTATTATATTCGTAAAATCCACCTCCTGTACTAATCTGTTCGATTTGTTGAGAGACAAACTGACCATTTTCGTTGAAGTTAGTAATTGTCAAATTTGTATTATTTGACATTGGTAAAACTCTGAAGAAGTCACCGTTATCTCTACCTAAACTAACTGAAATAAATTTATTTCTCCAATTTGACAGAGGTTGTTGCATTTCTAATAAATTATCCATTCCGCCTTCTGTGTCATATTGCGGTATTTTTGATCTCTCATGAAATGATATAACCCCAATAGATTTATCACTCGTGATAAGTGAACCAGATAAATCATATCTATTAGTATATACTGAGCGAGTTTTTACTGTATAGGATTGATTGGCATCCAATACAATTGTAAAGGAATCACCAATATTATAGTTGCCACTTTTTGTTGTCCCCAAATTAGCGTTTTTGCCGTTTAAATTTATATTTACGCTCGTGTTATTTTCGCTTGCAATAATAGTGAATCCAGAGGACCTGTTTTCGCGCGAATATCGAGCATGGTAAAATGAATTGTGAATATAGTTATAACCCCACTCTTCTACTGGGTAAGCTAAGTAACCGTCAGATGATGTCTGTTTTGAGTTTATAACAGATACCGAAATATTCTCATCAGAAGTAACCTCAATCACTTTATTACTAATCTCTTCATCAGACAAATCTTCTAAATCAGTTCTAAATCCTAATTCAAAATTATCAATCTGTATAAAGTCATTTGCTCTAACAGCTCTGTTTATTGTTCTATTATTAAAATGATTAGTAATCTGAACATTTGCATCATTTTGACTATTTATATAAAGTCCTAACTTTACTGAAAAGCCATGTACTGGAACATCTACATTTTCATTCTGAGGGAAGGTAACTAAAAATCTTTTACCTTCATTAGCATTGTTAAACTTGGAAAAGACACTAAGGTTTACTGATAGTGTGATGGTAATAATAAGTAATAATTTATTCATACTTTTCCCAAAATTAAATTGGTTGCTGCTTAATAATAACAAAATAGTAAGCCAAAAGATACAAATTGTTAAAAAAAATTGTATTTTTGATTATTCGATAAAAAATTTATCTATTAATATGCTTTATAAAAATTTTCTGCTTGTCATTTGCATATTCTTGCTAATTACAAAGTCAGAAGCTCAATCTCAACTTCAAGGACAATCTAAAATAGATTCTTTGATCAATCTTGCAAATATTACTAAAACAGACTCAACAAAAGTTAGATATTTAAATGAAATTTCTAATAACTATATAATTCTTAATCCTAAATTAGGAGTGGAGTATGGTGAGAAATGTTTAGAATTAGCACAGAGTATTAAATGGAAAGAGGGAATTTTTCTATGCTATGATTGCATTGGAATAAATTATGAATATGGATTAAATGACCCAAACTCATCTGGTGAATACTTCAGAAAAGCATACCAATTGAGCAAAGAACTTAAAGACACTTTTTATATGAGTACCCAGTTGAATAATATTGCTGGCAACTATCTTGCTTTAGCTGATTTCCCTAACGCATTGGAATACTATTTCAAATCATTAGCAATATCAGAAAAACTTAAGGACACTGCAGGACTTGCATTTGTTATTGGAAATATTGGTATTGTTTATAATAGGTTAGGTCAGCCAAAAAACGCTCTAAAATATTTCAGAGAATCTCTAGAGTATTATAATTACAGAGGAGATAAACCTAATGCTGCTCGTACCCTTAATAATATCGGGAATGTCTATTTAGCACTAGGAGAAATCGACAAGGCACTTGATTACAACAAGAGGGCGTTGAAAGCCCATAGAGAGCTAGAATCTATATTAATGGTTGCAAATGATTTGGCTAGTATTGGTTATACATACCTATTTATGAAAAACTACAGTGAGTCAGAGAAATATTTTTCGGAGTCTTATAGAATATCGAAAGAACTAAATAATATAAATATGATGGGATATAATCTAAAAAACTTAGGGGCTCTCCATTATGGACTTACGGAAGACTCTATACTCAAATCAGATAATAATACAATTCCGCCTAGATTAAAAAACAAACAGAAAAACTTAAACAAATCAATAGAATATTTTACAGAAGCTGAAGCATTATCAAAACAAATGTCAGACTTGCATAGTCTTCAGCAAATATATAAAAACTTACATTTAGCATATGAAAGTAAGGGAATAACTGATTCTGCATTAAAATACTATAAGGAATACACAATTGTAAAAGACTCAATCTTTTCTGATGATAAGAGAGAACAGATAGCTGCAATAGAAAAAGCAAGAGAAGAAGATGTAAATAGAATTACAATCGAGAAACAGCAAGTCGAGTTGGAAGCAAAGGAAAGTGAAAATCAATTTATAATTATTATTGCATTAGGTACAGTGTTATTTATTGTAACACTACTTCTGGTATTTTACTTTCAAAGAAGGAAGTCAGAATTACTTCTTTATAATGTACTTCCTGTTTCTATTGCAAAAAGGTTGAAGAAGAAGGAACATCCTATATCTGATAACTTCACACAAGCATCTATCATATTTATAGATATAGTAGGGTTTACAGCGATGTCAAAAAATTCTGACCCAACTGATATTGTGCAAGCATTGAATAAAATCTTCACTCACTACGACAGTATAGCTGAAAAATATGGACTAGAGAAAATAAAGACAATAGGGGATTGTTATATGGCAGCTGCTGGATTACCAGTAATTCAAGAAGATAACACAAGACGCGCAGCTTTGATGGCATTAGACGTAAGAGATTATATGATAGATTATTATACTGATCACGGATACAAGTTGGATATAAGGATTGGATTAGATTGTGGACCCGTAGTAGCAGGTGTTATTGGAGAAAAAAAATTCATTTATGATATGTGGTCCGATGCTGTTAATACTGCAAGTAGAATGGAATCAACAGGTAAATCTGGGTACGTTCATGTATCAGAACGTTTTAAAGAGGCTGTTGAAAGTTATGACGAGTTTGAATTCATAGAAAGGGATGAAATAGATGTAAAAGGTAAAGGTAAGATGAAGACTTACTTTTTAGAACGAAAATAGAGTTATAAAAAAATATTTTGCTAATAGGTGAATTTCAAATCTTATTTGATTCTACTTTTTTAATCCGATAAAATACATTTTTATCATTCCTTTGCCCTTAGCTTCAATCTCACCCCTAATTTCAAATGTAAAATCAGTGTCTTCTTTTAATAGTTGATAAGTGCTTTCACTTATGTTTACTCTGCCGACTTTTCCATTACTTTCTATTCTCGATGCAGTATTTACAGTATCCCCCCATATAACCATAAATGCTTTTAACCATAAAGGTAAATCATGGCTATATTCTTCGCCTTTTTCAAAACGTTTTTGATCCCAATTTTTTAGTGGTGTAAATAGCCATGGTTCACTTAGTGGCCAAACCGTACAAGGTTCAGGGCTTGAATTATCTTTTTCTAATATTCCGTTTACGGCTCTACGTGCGGCTTCGTTTGCTCCTTCCATAGTGGCTAGGTCGGTATTAGTTTGGATATAGTCCGATGCCAAGAAAAAGTTAGGTATTTTAGTTGTAGCTTCTGGTCTTAACTTCCAAGTATCTACTTTATTTACAAGCAATGGCTCTAAATCTACATCTTGATGAGTCTTTGGGTCCCATTGTATATCACGGTCCACATATACAAACTCAATCATTGATTTATCTAAAATCTTATTACCATTAACATTTAAGCTTTTTTCCATTTGTTCCTAAACTAAGTCAGCAACAACATCTGGTTCATAGTTTTCGGCTATTTTGCCCTTATATTCTGTTGAAGTCCAATCGGAAACATCAACAGATAAAACCCCTTTTACTTTTCCATTATATCGCTTTTCTAGGTCATATCCTTTCCAGAACTGCATTTGTGATATTGAGGTCACAGCCCATTCACTATCGCTATAAATACAATGCCCATTTGTAATGACCACATCAGTATTAAGATAGTATTGGATCCCATTCATCCAATTTACTGATTCTGCAAGTTTTGGTAAATTTGAAAGCCTAGGATCGATTGCAGACATTTCATCTGTTATCAAGGTTGCGCTCACTTCAACAGGAGTTGCCAAGACAAAATAGTCGGCTTCAATAGCTTGTATCTGTCCATTAACATCTATTACGTTAGCTGTCTGTAATTTGCCATCTTTTGTTACTAATTCACTTACATTATAACCATGGTAATATTCTACTCCTTTATCAGTTAGGTATTTCAACCATGGATTCAACCAACGATCATTTGTTGGACCATCTAATACTCTATCAGTGTTTACTCCTGGCTCTGCCATATTATAAATCAACTGTAAAAGAATATCCCCACCAGTTTTTGTACTGGCAGATTTGGCTTGTGCAGCGACCAAAGTTCTAGTAAGACCTTCAACTAGTAATGATCTATAGGCATCATTAAATCTATCAGCCTCTAAATAATACTACCACCCAATATTTTCATACTCGGCATCTCTTCTAGCTTGAGAACTAGTCATTAGTTGCCACATTTTACTGGCAAAAAACTCTATTCCTTCTTCTGTTAATCCAGAATCAGACCCATGCATATCATAAATTAAAAGTTTTATATCTTTTATGCTTTTGGGGAAACTAGCGACTGAAACAATTGAGCTCTTATCATAGCGAGCTAACATAATTCTGGTTGTCGGAACTAAGTTATCAAAACATCCATTAGGTTGGGGGTTGCCATTTTCATCTAGAAATGTAATT
The DNA here is from genome assembly GCA_040264895.1 of Bacteroidota bacterium. GTDB lineage: Bacteria > Bacteroidota > Ignavibacteria > Kapaibacteriales > UBA2268 > PGYR01. The sequence goes on along the minus strand of JBDQHL010000034.1, from coordinate 4,044 downwards.
TCTTTCATCGTAGATGTTATATGCTTGTAAAATCCTGGAAAAAATCTAAAGCCATGTTCTCCGGGTAAGTATTTATCAGGGTCTTGTAGGTTGGTATTTGGTACATTGACCGAACGAGCTTTTCCTCCACAATATAGTTTATTTCGTTCATAAACTTTTACTTTATATCCTCTATTAATGAGTTCATGAGCTGCGCTCATCCCTGCAACACCTCCGCCTAATACCGCTACCGTTTTTTTCATAATAGACCCACATTACTTGATGAAAGAGTAAAAAATGACACGTATGTATAAATATAAATAAATATTTTTAAATTTTTGAAAATAAGTGGCTTTATGATTAAATAAGTGCGGTTTTAATTAATAGATATTCATAATTAATCTAATATATTTTAATGACAAGAAATAAAAAAAGGCTAACGGTACTTACCGTTAGCCTTCTTAAATCTATTTGTTATATATTTTAACTAACTATATAACACTATTCATATTTCCTACTGAAATACCATTAACTACATTTTCGAATCCATTTCGTTCTAAAATGCTTTTTGCAGATCCACTTCTACCTCCACTTCTACAAAAGACAACTATACCGTTCTTACCTTTGAACTTGTTCAAGTTGTTAGACAAATCGTCAAGTGGTATATTCACTGCTCCTTTTACACTACCTTCAGAAAATTCCTCGGGCGTTCTTACATCTACTATATAAGCACCTTCATCGATTAGTTTTTTTAACTCACCGTTGTCGGTCTGTCCTGTCATGTTTTTGAAAAATCCTAACATCTTACTCCTTTTAAATTATGATTGATAAGTTTTTGTTTGACATACAAAATCTGTTTTTGGTACATTTGTTTTCTCAATAGCTTCAAATCCACCTTGTATTTCTGTAAAATTTCTATATCCCCTCGATTGCAAGATACTCGAGGTAGTCATACTTCTGTAACCAGCAGCACAATGTACATAGAAATGCTCTTCGGGGTTTATATCCTTAATCCAATTGTTGATGAAACCCAACGGTCTGTTGTAAGCGTCTTCAACGTGTTCAGCCTTGTACTCACTTTCTTTTCTTACATCAAACACATTGCTTTCGCCTATCTTAAATTCGTCTGCAAATTGCTCTGCAGTTATTCTATTTACTTTGTCTGTTTCTTTTCCTTCCCACGACTCAAATCCACCTTTCAAATAGCCTAACACATTGTCAAACCCAACTCGGCTCAATCTGGTGATAGTCTCTTCTAATCTGTCATTGTAGGCAACTAATAATATCGGCTGATTTACATCTTTTATCAATGCTCCCACCCAGGGTGCAAAATCACCATCAATTCCGATATTGATAGATTGCGGTATAAAGCCATTAGCAAAATCATCGTCGTTTCTTGTATCTAATATTAGTGCGCCACTTGTTTCTGCTGCCACTTCAAACTCGGCAGGTGTCAGTGCGTTCATTCCTTTTTCTAATACGGAATCAAAGCTTTCGTAGCCCTTTTTGTTCATGGCTACATTCATACCAAAGTATGCCGGTGGAGGCAAAAGCCCCTCAGTAACGGCTTGAACAAATGACTCTTTGTCTGGTTGATTTAGAGCATAGTTCATTTTCTTTTGGTTGCCCAATGTGTCTACTGTTTCTGTCATCATGTTTTTACCACAAGCAGAACCAGCCCCATGTGCAGGATAGACAGTAACAGAATCTGGTAGTGGCATTATCTTTTCATTCAAGCTGTCATATAGCATTCCTGCTAATTCTTCTTGAGTCATACTTGCTGCTTTTTGAGCTAAGTCTGGTCGCCCTACATCGCCTAAGAACAAAGTATCACCACTGAATAGTGCGTGCTCTTTGCCGTTCTCATCAATCAATAAGTATGATGTACTTTCCATAGTGTGACCAGGTGTGTGAAGTGCTTTTATCTTTATATTACCCAACTCAAACACTTGCCCATCTTCTGCTATTACAGCATCAAATTCAGGGTTTGCAGTAGGCCCATACACAATTGGTGCACCCGTTTGTTTACTCAAATCAACGTGTCCACTTACGAAATCTGCGTGAAAGTGAGTCTCAAATATATATTTAAGCTCAACTCCATCTTTCTCTAATCTTTCCAGATAGGGCTTAGTTTCTCGAAGTGGGTCTATTATCGCCGCCTCTCCGTTTGATGTAATGTAGTAAGCACCTTGTGCCAAACATCCTGTGTAAATCTGTTCAATATTCATGTAAATATCTCCGTATAAATTATTTTTTTAAATTATAAATTCCGTTGTAAATATAAATATGGCCATTACTATTATGAAATAGCCAAATCCTTTCTTCAATTTTTTGCCATCTACTATCTTGCTAAGCGACACACCGATGAAAATCCCCGCTATTGCCAACGCAGTAAATAATGCAAGGAAGCTCCAATCTATATCGAGCATAAGAGCATCACTAAAGAAGAAACCGAGCAGTGACTTCATAGCTATAATTATTAGTGAAGTACCAATTGCCATTTTTATTTCCAAGTTTGCCAAGATTACTAATGCAGGAATAATAAGAAATCCTCCACCAGCACCTACAAACCCCGTTATTGCTCCTACTATCAACCCTTCTGCGACAATAAGTGGATAGTTGTAATTAACTTCGCCTGTGCCGCCTTTTCTTTCTTTGTTAGATAGCATAGAGAATGCTGCCCAAAACATTAGGATTGAGAACAACCCGAACATCGCCATTCTACGAGTGAACTCAAAGCTATCTATACTGAACAGAACCTCTGGCAGTGCTGGTACTACAAAATGCCTGATAATCCACACTCCGACTATAGCAGGAAGCCCAAACACAACAGCTGTTTTCCAATCTACATTGTTGTTTTTGTTTTGCCTTAACCCACCGACTAATGCTGAAGCTCCCACTACAAAAAGTGAGTAGGAAGTAGCAAAGGTTTCATCCAATGAGAAGAGATAAGCAAACACAGGCACTGCCAAAATAGAGCCACCACCACCGATTAACCCGAGTGAGGTGCCTATTACCAATGCCATAAAGTATCCAGTGTATTCCATTTATTTATCCATTACTTGTTAAAATATTCAAGTGCCTGCTCAAAAAAATCAATCAAAATTACAATTGTCAATGCAATTGAATATTTTCAATAAGTTTCTGTCCGCTATGCTGTAGTAAACTTGCTTGCCATCTTTTTCTGAAACCAAAATCCCATTGTCTTTCATCTTTGCCAAGTGGTGCGACATCATTGATATTTCGCAATCGGAGTCCACCATCTCACAAAGCGATGATACGCTGAGTGACTGATGCTCGCCGAGTAATTCCAAAATATCCAACTTAACAGGATGAGCTATAGTTTTTAATATTTTAGCTACCTGTTCCAATCTTTTAACCGATATTTTTTTCTTTGTGTTTTTCATATTACAATATAATAACGTTTTAACAATTATTCAAGTGTATGTGGAGTTATATTTTTTACCCCTCCTTTACAACATTGTATATTTTTACTTCTTCACCGCAGTTTAGTCTTATAAAATAGCTACCAGAAGGGAAACTTGATAAATCAAAAGTAATGTAACCATCCGTAATGTGAGTGATTTCAGATATTAGCAAAGCACCATTAATATCCATCAATTCTATCTGAACCTCATTTAATTCACATGATGTTTCTATTTTTATGTTATTCGTTGTTGGATTTGGGTATATTATAGAATCATTCTGGTCTTGATTTTCAATATTTGTTTCTGTTAAATATTGAAAAGACTTTATTTCATTAATCGATTGAGCAATAAAATATTTAAACTTTTTACTGTAACTCGTAATTAAACCTACTCTATCCTTAAGCTCAGGCACAAGGGAAAGTTCTATTAGTTTGTTATAAAAGTCAATAAATATCAATCTAATACCAATGTTCAAAAAGAGAATCTTTTCTTGTTCAATAAAATTCAATATACTTGAATATCCAACTTCAGGCAATCTATTTATATGATTACCCCTTTTAATCGAATATTCGAAAACCCCATTTTCAAATTCTTCAGGGTTTTCAATTTTTGAAAACAAACCAGAAAAATAAATTAT
>JBDQHL010000033.1:0-17260 GCA_040264895.1 Bacteroidota bacterium | reverse complement strand
GCTAATCAAATCACTTATCGTAGTACACAAAAAAAGGGAACAATTTCTTGTCCCCTTAAATTTTTCTTTTTTTGCTTGATATTTGTCTTACATAGCAGAACTAATGAATGAAAGCATTCCACCGGGGTTTAGTCCAATTAGTAGTACTATAGCACTTGTAACAAAGACCAAGATTTTAGAATTATTCATTGGCAATGACTCACCTAACGTATCTTCTGAATCTTTGAAGTACATATTCACTACTAAGCCAATGTAGAATGCAACCGAGATTATTGAAGAAACTACAGCCACTATTGCTAACCAAACATAACCTTCGCTAATGACAGACATGAATAAATAGTACTTACCGAAGAATCCTGCCATAGGTGGAATACCAGCAAGTGAGAACATAAATAGGGCCATGACAGCGGCTAATGCAGGTTGCCTTTTACTCAAACCAGAATAATCATCAAAGTCTAAATTTTTATTTGTGTCTCTTTCTAACATTCCAACTATTATGAAAGCACCAATTTGCATAAATGTATAAACAACGGCGTAGAACATAAGTGCAGACCAGCCAGCTTGTGTATTAGCTACTATTCCCATTAACATGTAACCTGCGTGAGCTACAGAAGAGTAAGCAAGCATTCTTTTTACACTCTTTTGAACCAATGCAGTTATATTTCCCACTAACATAGTTAATGCAGAAATAGCTGCAATAGCAGTCAAAATTTTATCAGAGTCAATCGCTAACTCTAAACCAGATGGGTCAAACCCAATGGGTATTATTGTTTTAGCAATAATTACAAATCCAGCTAATGCTGCGGCTTTACCTGCAGTACTCATAAATGAAACTACAATAGTTGGAGCACCAGTATAAACGTCTGGAGCCCATTGGTGGAATGGGAAAGCTGAAGCCTTAAAACTAAGACCCATAATCATTAGTGCTGCTCCAAACATTAAGTAAGCACTGTTAGCTGATCCATTACTAATTGACTCAGCAATCTCGGGGAAGAACATACTTCCTGTACTTCCATAAAGCATAGCCATACCATAAACTAAAAATCCAGTTGAAAATGCTCCCAAAAGAAAATATTTCAAAGCAGCTTCTACAGATCTTTTTGTGAATCTGAAATAACCTGACATAATATAAAATGTAACGGACATTAATTCAATACCAATGAAAAGAGTCAATAGGTGATTAGAGTGCGCTATAACCATCATTCCAGCTAATGCATATAGAACTAAATTATAAAATTCATTGAGCTCTGTTTTTACTGAGTCTAGATAGTTTCTTGCATTCAATACAATTAACAACGCTCCTACGCAAAACAGTATATCAAAAAATGCAGAAAAACCACTAAAGCTGAGCATTCCATAAGTGATGGTTTTTTCTTTAATTAATTCTATGCCGCTAATATTCATAAAGTAATTATTTACAGCAAACCCAGCAGTTAACAAAATTGTAACTATAGCTAAATAGTAGCCACTACTTTTACTAGAAGGATTTAAGACATCTACCAAAATTGATATAACTGACATTGCGCCAACTATAATCAAAGGCAAAAGTAATATAAATTCTGAACTCATTTTGATATTCCGTTTTTAACTAATTTACTTTTATTTATTTGTTAACTCATCTTCAATAATTATCTCAGTAGAACCACTTTTCATTTGAGTATGTACTTGTTCTACTTTATTTACTAATTTTTTAGTTGAAGCTTCTGATTTACTCATGAAAGTACTAGGATAAATACCTAACCAAACAATAAAGATTGTAAGTGGTATCATCATAGCTAGTTCAACTTTGTTAAGATCTTTTAGACCTTCGTTTTCCTTATTACTTATAACTCCAAATAATATTCTTCCGAACATCCAAAGTAAATAACATGCTGCAAATATAACTCCAGTAGTTGCTACTACTGCATACCAAATATTATCTAATACAGTTGATGTGAATGCACCTAATAGAGTTAAAAACTCTCCAACAAATCCATTCAGACCAGGAAGACCAACTGAAGCAAACATTGCTATTCCAAAAAATACAGTGTAAACAGGCATGACTCTTGCAATACCTCCGAACTCAGATATTTCTCTTGTGTGTCGTCTTTCATATATGATACCTATACATATGAAGAGCATTCCAGTAGATAGACCGTGATTTACCATTTGAATGATTGCTCCCTGTAGCCCTGATTCATTCATAGCAAATATACCTAGAACAACGAAACCAAGGTGTGCAACAGAAGAGTAAGCGATAATTTTCTTAATATCTGTTTGTACTAATGCTAACAGTGCCCCATATATTATACCAACAACAGAAAGGAATGAAATTACTCCTGCCCATTCTATTGATGATACTGGGAATAGTTCAATGTTGAACCTTATTAGTCCGTAAGTTCCCATTTTTAACAACACTCCTGCTAGTATTACAGAGCCTGGAGTAGGTGCCATTGTGTGAGCATCTGGTAACCAGGTGTGAAGAGGGAAAAGAGGTACTTTTATCAAAAACGATAATGCAAAAGCAATAAATAGCCAATTTTGAACATCGGCTGCAATTGCTCCACTATGTTGTTTAATCAATAGATAATTAGTAGTAAAACCTGTTTCTAAGCCAAGTACATCACCACCAATGTGTAACCCTAGCCAAACTATAGCAACTAACATAAATAGTGAACCAACTATAGTATAGATGAAGAACTTAACAGCAGCGTAAACTCTATCTTTACCACCCCATATACCAATTATGAAATACATTGGTATCAAAATAACTTCCCAAAATACATAGAATAAGAATAAATCAAGTGCCATAAACACACCCAACATTCCAAATTGAAGCATAAGGAACATGAAGTAATATTCTTTGTGTCTTTTATGAATTGAACTTATTGATGATAGGATTGCTATAGGTGTTATAAATGTAGTAAGCATTACCATTAGTAATGACATTCCATCTAACCCCACTCTAAAGCCGGCATCTATAGCAGGAATCCAAGTTGTATCTATGACAAATTGGAAACCACCTGAGCTACTGTCAAAACTAAAATACAATCCTAAAGAAACTAGAAAGGCAACTAAGGAGGTACCTAAAGATACTGTTTCTATAAGTTTTCTATTGTCCTTGTTGAGGAATAGTACTACTATTGCACCCAGCAGAGGAATTAATAAAGTTGCTAATAATATTGTCATCTTTTCTCTATGTTTTTTAGAATATCAAGTAACCAATTAAAATTAATATACCTAGCATCATAACTGCGGCATATGTTTGTACCACACCTGATTGCAATCTTCTAACACCTTTTGCAGTTGCATTTGCTAAGAAACCTGTTCCATTCACAAAGCCATCTACAACATTCAAGTCAAATATCTTCCAGAAGAAGTCACGTGATGATTTGAATATTGGAGTGACAAAAGCACCATAATAAAAGTTATCTAAGTACCATTTGTTCCATAGAACTTTATAAGCAAACCCAAATTTATTTGAAAGTGATTTGGCAACTGTCCAATTTTCGTCATTCTTGTATATACTTCTGGCAAGTAAGATTGCAATAATAGCAACCAAAGTCGAAACTCCCATCAGCACATATTCAATAGTATGTATTTCATGAACTCCAGTAAAGCCCATTATGCTATTAGAATCAGCAAATATAGGGCGTAAGAAGTTTTCTAATATGTTAGGATGATCAGATATGAAGAACCCTAGAACATAAGGTACACCTAAGAAACCACCAACAGCAGATAAAACTGCCAATACTACTAAAGGAATTGTCATTGATTTTGGTGATTCGTGAGGATGAACCTTTTCGGCATCAAATCTTTCTTTGCCATGGAATGTTAAATACAGCAATCTGAACATATAAAACGCAGTAAAGAATGCTGCTAAGCCAAGCATAATCCATAAGAATATACTACCATCACTATATGTTTTCCATAATATTTCATCTTTAGAAAAGAAACCACTAAAGAACGGAATACCAGAAATAGCTAGAGAACCAACTAAGAATGTTTTATAAGTAATAGGCATGTGCTTTTTAAGTCCACCCATTTTCTTTATATCTTGCTCTTCATGCATTCCGTGGATAACTGATCCAGAACCTAAGAATAGTAGTCCTTTGAAAAATGCGTGAGTCATAACGTGGAATATAGCTGCAACCCAAGCACCTACGCCTAAGGCAGCAAACATGAAGCCCAATTGACTTACTGTTGAGTATGCTAATACTTTTTTAATGTCGTTTTGTACTAATCCTATGCTTGCAGCAAGTAATGCTGTAGCGGCACCAATATATGCAACAATCATCATAGCATCTGGTGCAGAAGCAAAAATTACAGAGTTTCTTGCGATTAAGAATATACCAGCTGTTACCATTGTTGCAGCGTGTATTAGTGCAGAAACTGATGTTGGACCTGCCATTGCATCTGGCAACCAACCTGCAAGTGGGATTTGAGCAGATTTACCTGTACAACCCAAGAACAGTAATAGTGCAATAGCAGTAATTAATCCTGTGTCGTAAAGTGTAAGGTCACTTGCTACCATAGCATTAACTTGAGAATATTCTAATGTACCGAAGTTCATGTAGATTAAGAATATAGCAACAAGCATTCCGAAGTCACCGATTCTGTTAACAATGAATGCCTTATTAGCAGCATCACCTGTCCATGTTATTCTAAATCCATCAAACTTTCTATCATACCAGAAACCGATTAAAAGATATGAAGCAAGACCTACGCCTTCCCAGCCAAGGAATGTAACTAAAAAGCTACTGCCTAAAACTAAGTTAAGCATCATAAATATAAAGAGGTTAAGATAGGCAAAGAACCTGTAGAAACTTCTGTCTCCATGCATATATCCAATACTGTATATATGTATAAGTGAACCAATACCAGTTATAATTAGCACGAAAATAATCGAAAGTCTATCAACTTGATAAGCAAAATCTAATGAAAAATCCCCAGCACTAAACCAATTGAATAAGTTTATAATATGAGGGTCACCAGTAGAATCACCAGCTAAGTTGAAAAATATAGAAAGTGCTATTAGAAATGAAATAGCAACAGTAGAAGTTGCAATTGTCCCTATTAGTTTTTCGCTACCTATTTTTTTACCAAATAGACCAAGGATTAGAAATCCTACAAGTGGTAGTAGAGGTACGACCGTAATCAATTCAGGCATCAAATTTCCCGCTGTTTGTGTACAATTACTTTTTATTCAAAATTTATAAACCAAAAATAAGAAATTCCCATTGATTACCCAATTAATCTTTAGCATATAATTATGAACATTATTAAATATAGTGTCAAATTTTATAATAATGAGTTTAATTTTTATATTTACACTTTACAAAAACACTCTAAAATAATCAGAATGAAATATTTTCTAAATATTACTTATATAACTGTATTTACAATTTACGCTGTTAGTCCAACCCTGAGTCTAGAATTAGAGGATTCAAAAAAAGCACTTCTAAAATCAAGTAATTCTAGAACTGAGTTTTATTTTTCTATTCCACCCAGTTTCAATGAATCTAGCCAAAAGCCTATTGTTAAGGTTTTGGTATCAACCACTTACGAAACTGAAGTAACAGTAGATATAGATGCTAAAAATTATTCTCAAACGAGGTCAACGAATAGAAACTCTACAGTAGAATTTCTGATTGATAGGGAAAATGCTGAACCTGTCTCGCATAGTGGTATAACTGATAAAAAGAAAGAAGCTACTATTTATCAACAGTCTGCGATTCATGTAACTTCAGAAAAATCAGTAATAATATATGTAATAATACAAAATGGAACAGTTACTGAGGGTTTCATGGCTTTACCCGTTGAAAGTTTAGGAAAAGAATAACTATGGCTTACAATGAGCCAGATATGAATACTCCAGGATGGTTTAGCCCATTTACCACTATAACTGCAACTGAGAATAACACATCTGTAAAATTTACTATGGGAGGAGACGAGGCTTCTAATTCTGAAATAGCAATGAGTTCTGGAGCTACACTTATAAAAGGGGAATCAATTGAAAGAAAACTGAACAAAGGCGATGTATGGGTCTTTTCTATCAATGGCAAAGGGCAGGATTTATCTGGTAGTATAATTGAATCGACAAAACCTGTTGCTGTTGTATCTGGTGTAAATTGTGCTATGATACCCGAAGGAAATACATCATGTAATTATATAGTAGAAATGGAATTACCAACTAATTATTATGGTCAGAATTACTTCGTAACTCCAAGTATGTTCAGAACATATAACGGAATTGTGAGAGTATACGCTAAGGAAGACAATGCTGTTGTTTACAGAAATGGTCAATTATTAGATAATATTCCAGAAAAAGGGGAATATCTTGAATTTAGATTGTGGGATAAAAATGATTCGAATGGTGACCCTGTGCCTCCTAAAATTGCATCCATCTCAAGTAACAAAGATGTATCTGTTGTTTATTACAACCCAGGCACTCGCGAAGATTTTCTAGAAGGGAACCAAACTCCTGATAACCCATACATGATGCAAATCATTCCTGCTGAACAATTTACTAGACTGTCTTACTTTGCAACACCTAATGCTATAGGCACTAATGATCCATTTATAAAAAATGGAATTATAGTTACATTCGAAACTCCAGATGGCAATATTCCAGATGATTTGTTGTTAGCGAAAATTGATTTAGATAATAGTATTGAAGAATGGTCAAAAGTTAGTGATCTGGCTGATGAAGTATTTAAATTCGATGAAAATTATAATAGCAAATCTATTAGTTCAACTATTCTCGACTTATCAATTGAGGGTAATTACGTCATGAAGTCTGGATCTAATGCTTTTAGTATTCAGTCAGTTAGCTTGGGTGGTAATTACTCACCTTATGGGTTTCCTTCAGGTGGTCAGTTCTACAATTCTGACAATGATAATACGGCACCTGTTGCACAGTATCTAATCAACTGCGAAGGTAACGTTGTAGAAGGTGCAGGAGTTGTGTTTGATTACGACGATAATGGTAATAAAACAAGTGAGCTAAAATATGTTGACATTGATAAGTTTGAAAATTATGAATTCAACATTATAAATAATACTTCAGATTCGGTTTCATGGTCTTTAACAAGAATTGATGAAAAATTACCTGCTAGTGGTCAGCTCAATATGGTTGATAGAGCAGGCAATATAAAGTCAATAAAAATTGAGTATTTGATAAATGAATTCAATTCTACCAATGTTAGCGGCTACACTAATAACCCAAATGTAGAATCATACCGATTCTTAGATACATTAACTAACTTGTCTGATAATAATAGCTTATATGTGTTAAGTATGGGGTATTCAAACCAGTCTTCGGGTTTTATTCATAACATAATAGACCCAATTGGTTGGAGTTTGGGTGACTCAATACCTCCTAATGGAGAACTAGTAATTGAAACATTACTCGATATTGAAAATGATGATGATGAGATAGAGCTATCTGATACTTTAAATTTAGGTATTGGTTATTTTAATGGAAGGCAAATAGCAGAGTGTGAGCAGGTACCTCTTTTCCTCAAGAGGTTTGATATTGAATATCCGAGATATAGTTTAGAAAGTGGTAGTATAATTAGTGACGTAGATAATAATAGTCCGAAAAAGAGGATAGGTGATACATTATATAACCTTAGTGACAAATACTCACTATACATAACTGATATATCACTAAAAAATGGAAACAAAGGATTCGAATATGACAGAGTAATACCAAATAGTTGGATTATCGGTGACTCTATCCCACCAAATGAGAGTATAATAATCGAAATGATTTATGACCCTAACCACACTCCGCAAACCAATGAAGAGCAAACAGTAATTGATTCTTTGGGAATAGAGATTTCTGCTTATAATATGGAAGGAATACTAGAACCAATTACATTTGAATATTTAACAGAACAGAAAGCCGAAATTAAAGCAAAGACTGAATCGTCTGTAAAGTATAAATCAAGTGAATATGATATAATTGTTAAAAATAATCAATTGATTTTAGAAGGCGATTATTACAAGAGTCGTATAGAATCTATAAAGCTATTTGATATTGAAGGGAACGAGGTTTTTAAATTCATAGTAAACAGTAGTAACACTTATAAAATACAAGATATAGCCAGCGGAATATATTTCGTTGCAATAGAGATAAATGACGAAAAAATTATTAAAAAAATAATAATAACTAATTAAAATAGGATAAATGATATGAAAAAAACGAGCATAATTGCTTCCATTGTAATTTTTGTAGTAATTCTTGCAGCTTGTGGTGATGAGAAAGATGCAAAATTGAAAGTTAACGATGTTGATCAAAAAGATGAGCTTTTAGAGAAAGCACAGGGATTATTTGCTATATTACCAGCAAAAGCAGAGAACCCTGAAAACCCATTAACAGCGGAAAAAATTGCCTTAGGTAAAAGGTTATATTTTGACACTGCTTTATCTAAAGACGGTAACAATAGTTGTAATTCTTGCCATAATCTGTCGACTTATGGCGTTGATAATTTAAAAACATCTCCAGGTGATAAGGGTGAGTTTGGTAACCGAAACTCTCCTACAGTTCTTAATGCTGCCTTCCACACAACTCAATTTTGGGATGGTAGAGCTAAGGATGTGGAAGAGCAAGCGACTGGTCCGATTGTAAATCCAGTAGAAATGGCAATGCCGAGTCCAGAGTTTTTAGTTGAAAGACTTAACAAAAATGAAGAATACAAAAAAGCATTCACAGAAGTATTCCCAAAAGATAAAATCACATTTGAAAATGTAGGAAAAGCAATAGCAGCATTTGAAAGAACACTTATCACTCCATCTCCATTTGATGAATACTTAGCAGGTGAAGCAAGTGCACTAACTGATAAGGAAAAAGAAGGGCTAAAAACATTTATGGATGCAGGTTGTATCACTTGTCATAATGGAGCTCAGCTTGGTGGCAATATGTTCCAGAAGTTTGGAGTGCACAAGCCATATTTGGAAGCAACTGGAAGTGAAGTTGTTGATGAAGGTAGATTTGAAGTTACTGGTAATGAGTCTGATAAATATATGTTCAAAGTGCCTGGTTTGAGAAATATAGAAAAGACATGGCCTTACTTCCATGACGGTAGTGTTGAAAGCTTAGAAGAAGCTGTTGGGATAATGGCTGATGTGCAGTTAAACAAACAACTTACAGATGAGGAAGTTGAGAATATAACAGCATTCTTGAAATCATTAACAGGTGAAGTGCCAGAAGAAGCACTTGTGTCGAGTAACTAATATTAGATACAGTATTATTCTCAGAATCCCAAGTGATAGTTTTTGCTTGGGATTTTTTGTTTATCGCAAGATATGTGACTTACTTCATGATATTTAAAAACAAAAGAAAAGCTTTTTTTACATATAAATCAATGTAACGAGATGAATATTTACTTCTTATAAATACTCAAAATTTCTTATCTTGCAACTTATGAATGTCAAAATAACCCAGATATTGAAATTTAACAATGTATACTCAGCAGACCAGGAGACACCTGAAGTTGAAGAGCTAGTTGAAGTAGATGTAGCAAATCCTACTAAGGTCATTCTATTTGATGATGAATATCACACATTTGACGAAGTTATTAATCAGCTGATAAAGGCAATTAATTGTGATTACCAAAAGGCACAGCAAATCACATGGCAAGTCCATAATCACGGAAAGGCAGTTGTTTACTCAGGTGATATGCCAGGTTGCCTCAGAGTCAGCGCCGTTCTTGAGGAGATAGCTCTTCACACCGAAATAGAATTGTAACTATATATTTATCTTTTTTATTGCTCTAATCCTTTCTACTACAGGTGGGTGAGAGGAGTTCATAAATACGAACCATGGATGCGGAGTTAGATTTGACAAATTATCTTTTGATAACTTCTTTAGTGCATCTATCATATCTGATTGATTTTTTCTACCAACAACTGCAAATTCATCTGCCTCAAATTCATTTTTACGTGATAACATATTCATCAGTACTGATAGTATTGATTCTATTGGACTAAACAGAAGTGAGAAGTAGAGGAAACCAGCATAAATTGGGCTACTGTCCATGTAGAATGCCTGATACAATGCATCGTCGTATAGAAATATTGAGAGGAGGAAGAAAAGTACACCTGTATGTATTATACTGATTACCATTCCTTGCTGTATATGCTTTTTCTTATAATGACCTATTTCATGCGCTAACACTGAAACTAACTCTCCAACAGTATGATTCTCAACTAATGTATCGAAAAGGGCTATTCGCTTGTTTTTACCGAATCCAGTGAAGAATGCGTTTGACTTCGTGGAACGTTTAGATCCATCAATTATATATATTTCTTGAAGTGGGAACTCTACTTTGTCTGAGAACTCCATTATTTTGTCATTCAGTTCGTCATCTTCCAGTGGGGTGTATTTGTTGAATAGTGGCATTATCCAACGAGGTGCTACATATTGCATAGCAAGTGTTATTACAACTAATGCTCCCCAAGCATAGAGCCAACTTAGCTGACCCAACTCATTGAATATATATAGAACTAAAGCGAGAACTAAACCACCAAGTATAACCATAAGCACTAAGCCCTTGATTAAATCAACAACAAATGTAGCTGCCGTAGTCTTATTGAACCCATACTTTTCTTCTACTACAAATGTTGAGTAAATGCTAAATGGTAATGATAATATTTGTTGTGCTAACATTATTATTCCAAAGAAGTAGAGCCCTCTAATTACGAAGATTTCTGAAAGAGATTCGGTAATAGTATTTACGTATTCAAACCCTCCAATTTGCCAGAATAATAAGAATAGAATTAGATTGAATACAGATTTTACGAATCCAAATTTAGTCCTGTACCTAGTGTACTCTTGTGATTTACTATATGTATTTGCATCATATTCATCAGCAAATTCACTAGGAAGCTTGTCATTTAGATTCTTTATATTTAGTAACTTAACGCTGTTATCTACTATAAACTCTAATAGTATGATTACAAGTATTATAATTCCGTATGTATTCATTATTCTCGTTATTTTTTATTTTTTCAGATTACAAAGCTAATAATTATTAATCAACTAACATTGGTTTTAAGTCGTCATGAAATTTAATATTATCGAAATACTTATTTATTAAATGAAAAAAACAATACTTTTAAGTTTACTTGCTTTACTATTTACATCGTGCTTTTTCTCTGTTCCGCCTTACGAGGGTGAAAAATCAGACCACTTTGATGGTGAACAGTTTTATAATTTTGACAAACCTCAAGATTTCAATTATGTCGATTTACTTGAGTTCTTTGTTTTCAGGACAGAAGGATATTGGGCGGATTACTATCCTCAGAAGATAGAACCTAAGCTACGTAAATACGTTGGTGATGGTGAGCTAGAAGTTACTTTTGTAGGTCATGCATCTACTTTAATACAATTTGATAGTATAAACGTACTCACTGATCCCGTTTGGTCTGAATATACTACTCCAGTTAAACCTATTGGTCCTAAGAGAAGAAGAGCACCAGGTATAGAGTTTGATAGTTTACCTCCGATAGATTTGGTGGTTATAAGTCATAATCATTATGATCACTTAGATTTCGTTACACTGGAAAAGTTAAAAAAGAAATACAATCCACTTATTTTGTATCCATTGGGCAACAAGCCACTGTTTGACGATTATAACTTATCAAATTCAGATGATATGGATTGGTGGGATGAAAAAGTTATAAAGAACAGAAAAGTTACATTTGTTCCAGCAAGACACTTTGCTAATAGAGGTATTGCGGATAGAAACGGTACACTTTGGGGTGGCTATGTTTTTGAATCAGATGGTGGTCCTGTTTACTTTGCTGGTGATACTGGTTTTGGTGTTCATTTTACACAAATAAAAGACAATTTTGGTCCTATGAGATTTTCTATACTACCTATAGCACCTATATTACCCCGTTCATTTATGCAGGAAGTCCACCAAGATGCTAGGGAAGCAGTACTATCGCATATAGAATTAGAATCACAACAAAGCATGGGTATTCATTTTGGGACTTTTAAACAGGCTGCAGATGCTATGACTTCGCCTATTGATTCTCTTATAGTTGGATTGAAAGATAATAATGTGTCGCCGAAAGAATTCTTTCTTCCAGGGCATGGTAGAGTTGTAAAGATTCCACCTTTGAGTAAATAAATTACCGACCTAAGGCGTGGCGTAATGACATAAGTCCAACTGTACCAAATCCTAATAAAAATAGAATCTGGAATGGTATAGCAGCAATTTCTAAATGATAAAGAGAATATCCGATACCAACTATGAAGTAAAGTGTCAAAAGTAACTCTACAGCTACTAACATAGTTACTCGGTTTTGTCTATATTTCTTTTTGATTGTGTTACTTGGTGCTTTGTCGCCATCTTTCGGAGTACGAGTGAACTCTGTCTTTTTTCCAACTAAAGCTTCTATAACAGCTTTTGTGTTGTTAACAGCTAGTCCCATAGACCCAGCCAGGAAGACAGGGAAGAGGAGTATTCTCTTTCTCCAATCTAAGTGAATTGCTTTCTGTCCATACATATAGAATAAGAATGTAGATATTGATGCTAGCACAAATATTGACATTAGCGAGTAAACACTGTCATAACCAGCAGTAGATATCTTTATCATAACAATAGGTATATTCAACATAGCTACTAAGATAATAAATGGGAATACTATATTACTAGTTAAGTGGATAAAGCATTCTAACTTTACTTTCGGTTTTAGTTTTGATTTCCAAACCATTGGTAACAGTTTCTTTGCTGTTTCAACAGCACCTTTAGTCCAACGGAATTGTTGAGTTTTCAATGCGTTGATATCTGCTGGGAGTTCAGCCGGAGAGGTAACGTCGTTTAAGAATTTGAATTTCCAACCATTGAGTTGAGCTCTATAACTAAGGTCAAAATCTTCAGTAAGTGTGTCAGCTTGCCAGTTTCCTGCATCTATTATACACTCTTTTCTCCAAATACCAGCTGTGCCATTGAAATTGATAAAGAAACCAGCTTTATTTCTAACTTGTTGCTCTATAACGAAGTGACCATCCAGCGCAATTGCTTGTGCTTTGGTTAAGTATGACTCGTCGCCATTGATGTGTTCCCATCTAGTTTGTACCATACCAACATTTTCGTTTTGGAAGTGCGGTACAGTGCGTTTTAGGAAGTCTTTCTTGGGAACAAAGTCAGCATCGAATATTGCAACAAACTCTCCTTTAGCTATTACTAACCCTTCTTTTAAGGCGCCAGCTTTGTAGCCGGTTCTGTCAACTCTGTGTATATAAGATATGTCATAGCCCTTGGCTTCGTATTCTAAACAAAGTTTCTTAGCTAATGCTTGAGTTTCATCTGTCGAATCATCGAGGACTTGAATTTCTAATTTATCTTTTGGGTAATCTATATCACATATAGAGCCAATAAGCCTCTCTACTACATATAGTTCATTGAACATAGGTAGCTGTATTGTAACTAAAGGCCAATCACCTTTTTGCTCAACTTTTTGGGTGTCCTGAAGCTTAGTTTTTCTATAGTAGTATAGTAGAACTATCCCGTGGATACCGAATCCGAACAAGATAGTCAGTGCTATAAAATAGATTGTAAGAAGTAAACTTTCCATAAGGAAGTTTTTTTCCTTTTAGATTTAAAATTAAATAACAAAATTACTAAATATTATTGTAAAACAACAAAAATATGGGTAGTGAAGCCTAATTAATAGCGGAGTAAATTGTCTGCTATTGTTTGCGTTTATCCCACCAAAACTTCTTAACCAAGAAGATTGCTATTACTATTCCTATGATTGGAAAAATAATTTTACCATATGACCCTAAGTATTCCAATATCTCTTCATAGTTGTTTCCAAAAACATAGCCTAGATAAATAAGAATGCTATTCCATACCAAAGCACTTGCTGCAGAAAGTATAATTGTCTTCTTCAAGTCAAGTTCCGATAGTCCTGCGAAGAATGAAATAACTGCTCTGGTGCCTGAAAGGAAACGGTTAGCAACAATTAAGTAATAGCCGTATTTTCGAAACCACTGTTCGGGTTTTTCCATACTTTCTTGATTAATGAAGGCCAATTTGTTGGAGTCAACTATCCGCACGCCAAACTTACTGCCGAGTAGGAACATAATAATAAAGCCTAGTACAGAACCAATAGTTGCAAAAACTAACAGCGGTAAAAATCCAATAGTGCCAATTCCTACGAGCGAACCCATAAATACTAGCACAGAATCACTAGGCGAGGGGGGAAATACATTTTCGAGCATAGTAATGAATAGTGCAAAACCAAGCACCCAATACCACTCCAGATGTGAGAGAAAATTAATTGCTGATTCTAAGTCAACTATGCTTTCGAACATATTGTTAGTTATTTGTTTTATACTAAATCACAATATAACTAAAGAATAAAAAATATTTTAAATTCTACTTGCTTTATATTTCAGAACGTAATAATTTTGAATTCAATTTTATAACACAACTCAAAAAAGTTGATTACAACAAAACAATATAATATAACTATGATGCCCATGCATTGGATTAATTCCAGGGCTATGTTTATGCATAACAGGCATAAGCAGATGAAGCGTAATCATGCTTAACCCCTTACCACATTGGTTGTCGTCCTTTATTTTATTGTTTTTACCCATAGTTTTAGTGTTCGTTCAAGATGGAATTGTTATCAATCATAGCTATAATCAGTGTATTCGTTTTTTCAATTAGTGCCACTCTGCAATCTATACAGAAGCTTTATGATATGTTCGGTATTGCATTCGTTACTTTCATCACCTCGGTTGGTGGAGGAACGGTAAGAGACTTGCTGCTTGGTTGCCACCCTCTTTTCTGGATGGAAGATCCATCATTTGTGATAGCTATACTCACAGGAGTTTTCTCTACATTTGTATTCAAACGAAGAATGTTGGTATTGAAGCAAACATTCTTCCTCTTTGATACTTTGGGCATTAGCTTATCGGCAATAATAGGTACACAAAAAGCGATTGATTTCGGTGTGCACCCACTGATTGCTATTTTCTTTGGCTTAGTGACTGCTGTGTTCGGTGGGATATTGCGAGATATGATGACCAACCAGATTCCACTTGTTTTCAGAAAGGAAATATACGCTTCGGCAGTGATAGCAGGTGGGTTTATTTATGTTGTACTTGGTTACCTCGCTTCACCGAGTTGGTTGTTAGTAGGTTTACCAATAGTGTTCATATTCGCAATCAGAATAGTATCGATTAAGTATAAGCTGTCGTTGCCTCGGGTAACTCTGTGATGTATTATACAATTTTTGTAAATTAGTAATATGATAAGAAAATCAATACTAATACCATTTTTTATAGTGCAAGCAGTTACCTTGTTCTTTGGTTACTATTACTTAGTGGGTGATTCATTTGTCTCTGCATTGGTGGTTACAATTTTATTTTCAGCTATTTATGTAGTTGTTGGCTACCGTGGATTGAAGAAGCAACAACGCAAAGAGGACGAGGAGTATGCCAACAAGTGGGGTATGGATGTTAGTGATTTGTAAGTTCTAATCTAATCGCTATTTATCGACGAAAGTTTATTAATATCTTCACCTTCTAAATGCTTTAATTTTTGTGGATAGAACAATGAATTTATCATTGCTTTCCCCATATTTGTTGAGGTTATAACTGATTTTATTTTTTCAATGATGGAATAAAATGGTTTTAGTAAAATATATGCTGCATTGTACAAAGTAGTCTTAGATTTTATTCCTCGCTCAGGTAATATAATTCCTGGCCTAAACATATAGGAATCCTTAAAACCCATTTCTAAGATCATATTTTCTGTTTTACCCTTCACTCTTGCCCACATTGTGCTGCTCTCTTCCTTACTATCCGTACCAGTACCAGATACATAGTTAAATACAACATCAGGATTTATACTATGAAGTGTTTCTGCTAACTCTTTAGTAATGTAATAAGTAATGTCTGTATATTTTTCTTCACTCATTCCAGCTGAAGAGACTCCCATGCAATGAAAACAGGCATCATAGCTAACTAATTCGTTCTTAATTGTAGATAAATCTTTGAAATCACTGTGTAAAACTTCTTTAACTCTAGGGTGTTCAATGTTTAAAGGACTTCTATTTAGTAGTAAAATTCCTTTTATTCTCGAATCATCAATACATTCTAGTAAGATACCTTGCCCAACCATTCCTGTACTTCCTGTTATTATTACTTTCATATATATTAACCTGCATTATTTATTATATTCTTATATATATAACAATCTAACTTATGTAATAACTAACTATTTAAGCATACCGCTTACCCTCCAAACAATTCAATAGTATAATCAAGTAGGGCAGAGGTGTTTTATTATAAATTATCAGCTATAACTTTTATGAATTAGGGTAGGTTAGTTTGAACTTATCGACTTGCTTTTGCCATTACTGTTAACATGAGGAATAAAAAAAATCAATGCGTCAAACCCAATGATAACCAGAATATATATGCATTCAATAACATAAAAAATAAGGCCGGTAAAATTACCAAAAATTTATCTTTTACAATTATTCGAATAATTATACCAGCTAGCATCAGAACCGAAAGTCCAAGTGAAGAAATCAGAAGTATAAAGTTAAACTTTAACCCTATTAGTAAACCCAGAGCTCCTAAAATTTCTAATATAATTATAAATAAGCTATATCTCTCTAAACCAAAACGCTTGAATTCTTCTTTCATATAAGGTGTTTTGAAATAAGAAAAAGCATAAATAAGAAAAGACAAACTAGATATAAGAATAAATACTATCAGTAAATTTGTACTCATCTAATAAGCTGATGAATATGCAATAATTGCACTTAGAATAAACAACACTAATGATGGTAAGCGTTTAATAAATGGATTACCTGCTTTTAAATGAAAGTATTGAGCACTAATCATAAAAAGTGCCATCAATATAGATGGAATAAGTACTAATGATTCATACCAAATTCCTGCAACAATAAGTGTAGATAAACATAATTTCGTTGCACCTACAATACTTCGAGTTAAATCACTTAGATCAAATTGCTCAAACTCAGTTATAACATTGTGGAATCTGAAGGTCCAAACAAAAAAAACAGATACTCCAACAGCTATCTGTGCCAAGTTTATTAATAATTCCATATTTTATTCTATTAATTAATTCTAAAAATGTTACTATTCTGCTGTTGCTTTTTATCTAAAAAAACAAGAGCCTCACATATATGACGAAAGCAAAAGCCTCCTGTTCCTGAGTATTTTGATTGCAGTATTTGTCATGCTTGTGGGAATAGCTAATCGAGGGGAATGGTACAG
>JBDQHL010000032.1:0-17685 GCA_040264895.1 Bacteroidota bacterium | reverse complement strand
TGGTGAGACTCATAACTTAAATGTATCAGACTTATCAAACGGTAGCTATACATTAGTAGTAAGAAGTGGCAACACTATCCAAACTAAGCAACTGAATGTAACTAGATAATAATCTAATACATACTTTAATATTACAACCCCACACTTTTACTAGTGTGGGGTTTTTTGTATTTTTGTAACTATTCTAAAGGTTAAATTGTTTAATCAATAAAAAAGAGCAAGTGAAGAAAATAATAATTATAATTTTATTGATTATTCCAGTGATTGCTAAATCACAAATAACAATAGCAATTCAAGATATAGAACACACCCAGTTTCCCCTTGTAGAAGCTAGAATTAAAGCAACTTATAATTCAGAACAAATTGAGGTAAATCAAAGAAATCTTCTTTTTGTTGAAGGTGCAATAGCACACAGAAATTATACTGTCGGTCCAATAGTTGGAGGATGGCAGCAAATATCTTGGTACCCAGACCACAAGTATATTGGGGAAGAAAGTTATTCGAGCACAGTTATAATGACTCATGAAAAGTCAACCGGTGCAACCCCAGTTTTAATAGAAGGTATTGAAAAGAAAATCGGTACATTCATATTTAAGAACTTTAATGATGAGCAAATCCATGATGTTAGTTTTATCAATACTGCAATTGGAGACACTACAGTTAGAGCTATTAGATGCCAATATTTTTATAACTTACAAGATGAACTTGGTCTAATAAATCCTATTAGACTAGATTCGATAACTGTTGACAACCCAAATTTTTATGTAGAATGGAGGGGGAATCAATTTGAGACGACACCCCCACCTGCTTATGTGACTTTTTCAAGTCATCAAGTATTACTTTATTTCGCACCTTTTGAGCCTGGGCCGCAGTCTGCAACATTTTCATTGCACTACAACAGTGGCGCTGTTGTACATCTGAGATTAATAGGTAATAAAAAGCAAATAGAAGCAAAAACTACATTAGAAGTAGTTGAACCCAATGGTGGTGAAATACTAACACCTTGTCAAGATACTATAATAGCTTGGAAAGGAAATGTAAAAGATATATCAACAAAGTCTGAGTTGAGCTATGATAATGGGCAAACTTGGGTTAAAATTGATTCAATAATTTCTGATACCTTAAAATGGAAAGTGCCACCAGCTAAAACTTCAGACAGTGCACTGGTAAGAGTTAGCCAACAGTTTACAAAAGATGATCCATT
Organism: Bacteroidota bacterium; assembly: GCA_040264895.1. GTDB lineage: Bacteria > Bacteroidota > Ignavibacteria > Kapaibacteriales > UBA2268 > PGYR01. The sequence continues at coordinate 16,481 of JBDQHL010000032.1, read as the reverse complement.
TACATTTAGTATTTCAAAGGACGTATTTTCTGTTGATTATAGCCCAAATTCTACCAAAGCTTTATCATTTTCAATAAATTCTTTAAACGAATGGGACCTGACTAATCTTAGTGGTGCAAGTATTGAATATAATTTAAATTCACGAGAGATTAGACAATTACCCAAGTCGGTAAAATACATATCTGATGATAAATTTGTGGCATTATACTCAGTAGGTAGCAGAGACACATTAGCAGTATTTGATGTAGGTAATACCAATCCCGTTCAAAAAGTAGGAATCACAGATTTTATAACTGAAGAGGTATATGCTCTTATTGATAAGGGTGAATTCATAGTAACACCTGGCTTTGGAAACTTCTTCAGAGTGTTTGACAGTCAAACAATTACAGCCAAGAATGATATAATATTTGATCAACCTATAACAGATTTAGGTATTTCGAATGATAGTACTATTTTAGCTGTGAGTGGTTTAGATAGTGAAGTACTAATTTTGTCCAAGAATGATTATAGGATTCAGGACTCTATTACTTTTTACAGAACTACTATAATTGACAAATTAAGTATGTCTCCTGACGGTAAATTAGTTGGACTTAGTTCTGTACAAGGTGCAAACTCAGGAAGGACCAATACAATGATATGGGACTTGGAGTCTAAAAATATTGTTACTTCAGTAAATATAAGTGGCTCATCGCCTGTTGATGTAGGCTTTAGCCCAACAGGAAATATGGCAGTATTTGCGTATCAATTTCAAAATCAAATCAATATTTACGATTTAGTAGTAGGCTCAGAATCTGGTGTTATAGAAGCTTTTCCTACTCAGATGTCAGATTTAGCTTACTCTAAAGATAACAACTCATTCTTAGTTGCTAGTGTCGGAAATTTTGGAACTAAGTTCAAGCAATATTTCTTCACTTTTCCGGAATCAGATGTTTCTGATGAAGTGTTTAGAATTGTAAATCCGATTGCTGAAATTGAACCGTTTGGTTTTGGTGATGGTTATATCTTCAATGAGACAGAGCATAACTTTAGCACAGAGTTTTGTAATATAGGTGAAGTACCACTGTTTATTGATGATGCTTATTTCAGAGATAATATTCATTTCGCATTAGAGAATTACTCTCTGCCAGATACACTTTTACCAGGTGAGTGTATAGATATCACTATAAACTTCAACCCCAAAGATACAAGTACTGTAAGTGATAGTTTAATAATTGCTTCATGTAGTATAGAGTATTCAGTTTACTTAGAAGGAAATGGACTTGACAGAACACTTAGTTTTGCGAATAACCCTATAGACTTTGGTGAAGTATGTATAGGTGATAGAAATTACTTAACATTAGAAATATTTAGAAATGAAGATCCAGTACCTTATCTTTTTAATGAGTTTGAAGTTGATTCTAATCATGTTTTTAACTTTTCAGAATATAGTAGAGATACATTGCTACAGAGTGGCGAAATTTTGACAGCTACAGTTTCTGCATCACCTGATAAATTGGGTGAGATTATTTCTGAATATAAGGTAAAACATAATAATCAAGATAAATATACCAATGGAGCTATGCTCAAAGTAATTGGTATAGGAACATTTGTTGAACTTAGTCATACAACTTTACCATTTATACCTGAGCAAAGAATAAGAGAGCTAACAATAAAGAATATTGGACAAGATGTAGTAGAGATAACTGGGTTAAATCTATTTCCACTAACGGACTTTCAATTAAACACCAATGTCCCATTCTTCATTCAACCAGATGAAACTAGAACTGTAGAAATAGAATGGATAGGCAGTGATATGGGTGTTGAAGCTGACTTGAAAATAGATGCGATTCCTTGTTTGACTGAGAGTAGAATTAAAATATTAGATTATAATGCTGAGGCAGATTTAACTATCAATGATACGGAAGCAGACCCACTAGATACTACTTCTATTTCACTTTACTATGAAGCTATTGAAAATGCTTCTTACAAAGGAGTTAGAAATTTTGAAGCTATAGTTACTATTGATAGCAAATTGTTTATTCCCGAGTATGCAGAGTCTGAATATGGTGAAGCTGAGATAGAAAATTTAGGTATTGTGAATGGAAGAAGAGAAATGAGACTTACAGTGAATGGGGATTTCCCACCTAGTGGTACCTTAGCGAAAATAATTGGTTACCCTGGTCTTAGTAATGATTCAACTTCCACTATGCTTATAGATGTAGATAATTCTAATCTATGGGGTGAATCTACCAATGTTAAAACTAGCTCTGGGTTATTTACCCTTCTATTAACCTGTAATGACCAGATAATCAACCATACTAGCTCCGCTATTGAGGCAATTAGTCCTAATCCATCTAGCAATTATGCTAATGTTCAGATTTACTCTGATAAACAAAAGCTATATACTTTAGTAATAAGCTCAAGCACTGGAAAAGTAATAAAAGAAGAGAGTATGGAGTTGAATTCGGGAACTAATCTATTAAAATTAGATGTTAGTAGGTTTGATTCGGGGAACTATATTATTTCTCTGAAAGATGGTAAAACTCTAAGTTCAAAAAATATGATAATAGTCAAGTAATATGATAAAATACCTAATAACTCTAATCTTAATAATTACTTCTTTGAATGCTGGTGATAGAACTGGTACCTCGGTTTATTTAAATCTAGGTCTTAATTATAACATGCATTCAACAGACATAAAGGGATTTTCAGGTTTTGAAAACTGCTGCGATGAATTTACTGGTGGTAATATGTTAACTCCAAACTTTGGTCTTGGTGCTGACTTTTATTTAGGGGAATTATTTTTGGATTTACCTGCCACTTATAGCTTAGGACTAAGGTATAATGATTTGAGTAGTAGCTATAATGAAGAAAGATTTAGAGGGTATTTGATTAGAGAGTTTGATAAGGATGAGATTCTTGTTGAGCATCAATTAGACCCAACAATAAATGCAATTACTTTAGAGAATTCTATTTACACTAAGATTATTGATGAACTTTCATTTGGTATTGGTGTAGGGTTAGGGTTTGTTACAACTTCTGAGTTTTCACAAGATGAGATTGCACTTTCCCCATCAGATTTCACTTTTTCTAACGTGGAGAGGGAAATAAATATAAGCGAAGGTACTATCACTGAAGCTAATTCGATGATTTTTTCTTTGTTAGCAGGCTTACGATACGATGTTTATTCTTTTGATAATTGGACTATTAGACCAGAATTTACATTTAACTTCATACCTGGTTCATTATTGACAGACGATGATTTGAATATAAGTCAATTAAGTGGAGGCATTTCTATTGTTTACCACTTCACTGAGGAAGACACCAAGACAATACCGCCACCTCCACCTCCACCAGCTGAAGTCTTACCAGACACTGTAGCACCTCCAGCACCACCTCGTATAGAAGTAGAAATGAAAATGTACGACGACAGAAATAATTTGATTGAAAACGACTCAGAATATTTTGTTTCTGCTAATATCTATGAATCGAAACACGAATATGCACTTAAAACTGTTGTGTTTTTTGATAGTGCTGATGTAGAATATAAGAACTACAACATTAGTTCATTTACACAAAATGACTTCGATGTTCAGACTGAGATGATATTAGCTGTAGCAAAAAAGATGAAAAAAGACGAATCACTTTCTTTGGATATAATATCATATCAATTGGAAGATGAGGACAATTCTCTACCTAAAAAACGGATAGAAAAAATCAAATCAAAGCTAAGCGAATTTGGTGTTGATTTGTCAAAAGTGTCGGAAAGGACTATTGTGAATAATAATGACTTTAAGTATTCTGAACTGAAAGAAGAGTTAAGAAAAGTAGAGCTAAACTTGTCAGACAATTCCGAGCTTATTAAGAGTATTTATGAAATTGACAGTAGAGTTGAACTTGAGAGCAAGCGCTTTATACCGAAAGTTGAAGTTGATTCAGATAGAGATGATTTTTATCAAGAGGCGAACCTTTACTTAGATGGTGAGGCAATTGAAACTCAGGGCAAAAATTTTGAGTTTGAATTGGATGGTAAAATATCAGAAGTCTTGAAATCAAATGGAACTGCTAAGATTGAGTACATATCTAGTGCAGAAATTTCTGGTATATATGCTTCTGATAAAGTAGAATTTACACTTAAACCAAAAGTTGAAAAAGTAGTTGAATCACTCAACACTTTAGAAGAAGTAAATAAAGTACTTGAGCAACACATATTAGCATATACAGACTTCGATGAATCACAACTTAGATCTATTGACGATAAGGTACTTACAATGGCTAAGCAAGCCGTTAAAGAGGGCAGAAATGTTATTGTCTATGCATCTACAGATAACCTTGGTAACAAAGAGTACAACCAAGCACTAGCAGAGAGAAGAGCTAATTCTGCTAAAAATATAATTGGAGCTGGCAAAGGCGAAGTGAAGATTGTCTATCCTGAAGGTTATCTATTTTCTAATGAACATCCATACGGACGTATGCTCAATAGAGCTATAGTTATTAGAATCGAAAAATAGAAAAATTATACTTATTCATAATGTAAGTGGTAGATTTTTTTTATATTATCACTTGTCTAAATTCGGTGTAGCAATTTTGTTATTAACTATTGCTGTTATCTATTGCCGAATATTAATCTAGAAAACATTTCAAAATATATAATAAGGATTTATAATGGAACAAAGAAAGGAAATTTGGGGGCATCCAGCGGGTCTGTACGTCCTATTTTTCACGGAGCTGTGGGAGCGATTTAGCTACTACGGTATGCGTGCAATATTAGTACTATTTATGATTAGTACAGTATCAAGTGACAACCCAGGTTTTGGTTGGACCGAGTCTGAAGCTATCTATCTTTATGGTTGGTACACAGCATTGGTTTATATAATGTCAATAGCTGGTGGTTGGATAGCTGATAAGTATTGGGGGCAAAAGAAAACTGTTCTAATAGGTGGATTGTTGCTTTGTGCCGGACACGGTATTCTTGCAGTCGAAGCACTTTGGGCATTTTATTCTGGTTTGGGACTTATTATATTAGGTGTTGGAGGTTTGAAACCTAACATCTCTACTATGGTTGGGGGTCTTTATCCTCCAGGTGATGACAGAAGAGATAAGGGATTCACTATCTTTTATATTGGTATTAATGTTGGTGCATTCTTGTCAGCTCTTATTGTTGGCTACGTAGGTGAAACTATTGGTTGGCACTATGGCTTTGGTCTTGCTGGTATCGGTATGTTACTCGGACAAGCAGTGTTTATGGCAGGTCAAAAGTATCTAACAGGTGTTGGTGAAGCAACTAAAGATATGACTGAAGCAGAAATGGAAGCTAAGAAACGACCTCTTTCTACAGTCGAAAAAGACAGAATGAAAGTTATGATGATTTCATTTGCTCTTATTGTTGTCTTCTGGGGTGCTTTTGAGCAAGCTGGTGGACTAATGAATATTTACACTGCACAAAAAACTGATTTATACTTAGCATTTATGGACTTTACTGTCCCGGCTTCTTGGTTCCAATCTGTCAATGCATTCTTTATTATTACATTGGGTGTGCCTATTGCGGCATTCTGGTATAATTGGAAGCAAAAAGGAAAAGAGTCTTCATCACTTTTCAAGATGGCAATTGGTGTTATCATAATGGGATGGGGTTTCTTATTTATGTCTGCAGCTTCTTTGGAATTCCAAGCAGAAGGTTCTTCAGCTATGTATTGGTTGGTGTTGGCATATCTATTCCACACAGTAGGTGAGCTTTGTGCTTCGCCTGTTGCACTTTCATATATAACTAAATTGGCACCACTAAAGTATGCATCGCTAATGATGGGTGCTTACTTTGCTGCTACAGGTGTTGGTAACAAAGTTGCTGGTATGGTTGGTGAGTGGTCACAATCAGCTGGTGAGTTAGAAATTTTCACTGGTATAGCTATTTTCTGTACTGCAGTTGGTTTATTGGTTATAGCATTGCTAAAACCATTGAAGAGACTTGCACATGGTGCGGAGGATAAACAATTTGAAAATCCACATGAGTCAGAAGGTTATGAATTAGCTGATAATGAATTATAAACTAAGAAATTGAAATTATGGATTTAAGTTTAATTATACTTATTGTAGCTTGGTTGTTCGTATTGGTTTGGGTACCAATAATTATATACAACAACAGAAAGCTACACCCAAAGGCATTATTTATATTGTTCTTTGCTGAAATGTGGGAACGATTCAGTTACTACGGAATGCGTACACTCCTCATATTATATATGGTAAAGGTTTTGTTCGCTGAAATGAGTAGTGCCGAAGCAGACAGTACAGCACTGGGTATATATGGCTCATATACGGCTATGGTTTACCTTTTCCCAGTAGTCGGTGGTATTATTGCAGATAAGATTTTGGGATTTAGGAAGGCGATTATTTTTGGTGGAATACTGATGATGGCTGGACACTTTGCTCTTGCATTGGAGGGGATGTATTTCTCTGGTAATATGCAGCTGTTTTTCCTTTCGCTTGCATTTATTATTATTGGAAATGGATTTTTCAAACCTAATATCTCATCTCTACTTGGTAACTACTACGGTGCTAACGATAGCCGTAAAGATGGTGCATTTACCATATTCTATATGGGTGTGAACATTGGTGCATTGCTGTCAACTGTAACTTGTGGTTACGTAGGCGAGCAAATTAGCTGGCACTATGGCTTCGGTCTGGCTGGTATCGGTATGATGCTTGGTCTTATTGTGTTTTGGTTTGCAGGTGACAAGTTCCTTGGTAAGAAGGGTATAAACCCTAGCTCTTTGGAAGATTTTCCTGAGATAGATGAACAAGAAGATATTGTTCTACTTAGTGGCCCAAAAGAGCAGCGTGAATTAGTAATGAAGAGGGAAGCAGAGAACTTTACAAAGATTACTGATTCCAAGTTAAAACGAAACCAGATTATAACATATATTGCTACATTAGCATTTATTCCAATTAGTGCTCAGTTCCTTAAATTGAGTGACATATTAACTTGGATTCTAATTGCTATGAGTGTGGGTGTGCTTGGCTATCTATTCGTGATGGCACAAAATGAAGACACCATTGAGAAAAAACAACGACTACAAGTAGTGGTTGTGCTATTCTTATTCCACTCTATGTTCTGGGCTCTGTTTGAGCAGGCAGGTGGTTCACTAACGCTATTCACAGCACGAAATATTGATAGAGTGATTATGGGATCAGAGGTTCCCGCCTCCATATTCCAATTCCTTAACGCATTTTTCATTATGGTTTTGGCGCCAGTTTTCTCCATTATGTGGATAAAGCTAAGAAACAAGGGCAATGAGCCATCAACCCCAATGAAATTCGTATTGGGTCTTTCTCAACTTGCTTTAGGTTTTGGTGTGTTGGTTCTGGGTGCTAAGTTCTTCTCTACTGAAGGATTAGTTCCTGTGATTTTCATAGTACTAACTTACTTATTCCACACAACTGGTGAGCTTAGTTTATCTCCTGTTGGATTGTCTATGATTACAAAGTTATCACCGAAGAAAGCAGTCGGTTTTGTCATGGGTGCATGGTTCTTGTCTATTGCACTAGCAAACAAAATGGCTGGACTGATTGGTGAGCTAACAGCTGTTGACCACGGTGGCGGCGAAGAAGCAGCTCCTATATTAGAAACACTTTCTACTTACTCAGACACTTATTTATTGTGGGGTGTAGTAGTTGTTGGTGCCGCAGCGCTAATATTGCTTGCATTAGTTCCAACCCTGAAAAAGTGGATGCACGGAATACAGTAGAAATTCTAAACATAAATAATTTATAAAAGCAACTTAAGTATATAAACCTAAGTTGCTTTTTTTGTTTCTCACCTAATCAATTGCAGCTGAGTGCTACCCCAAACTCCATCTTTGCTGTATTTTAAAAAGTATACACCACTTGGGAAACTAGAAAGATTAACTTGTATGTCGCCTTCGGCTGCTTCGACTTTGAATAATATTTTACCATTCATATCCACCACAAATAGGTTGTCATATTCCTCTTGTAATGATAGTGTCAGTGGTCCATCAGTTGGGTTAGGATATACCCTGATAAAATCAGAAATATCTTGATTTATAGTTTCTTCTTTGTTGTATATCTTGTCTTCTATTTTATTAGCATATTCTATTTCATCGCTATCACATTTGGGAACATCGATGAATTGGTTGATGATTCTAACTATCACTTCGTTCATCATTTCTACATCGTAGCTATCAGTTGTCGGCTCTATGTGGCTGTTGCCAATCCCGCTGTCATCAGTTAGGAATACATAAGTGCCGTTGGTGAGCAATGCCAATGACCGCATTAGGTACTCTGTGCTTTTGTCTATTCCGCTGGCAGTAAGTGGTATTATTCTAATACCCATTTCAGCTGCCTTTGCAGTTAACTCCGTGAATCTTCTCATAGTAGCTGCATCTCTATGCGGGGGAGCGTCTAAAATCAAGAACATAATTCGAGCAATTGCATCATCGGATCAAGTGAATTCATTCACTGCAGAGCTAAGCGCTACATCTACTGCTTCGGGAATGCTGTTACCACTTATTGCTTTTTCAGAATTGATAAATTCATTAACTGAAGAAATATCGTTAATCAAGTCATGAGTTGTCAAAAGCTCACTAAACGAGTAGTCATAATCACGATAGAAAAGTGAGCCAATACGTAAATCTATTTCATTGTTTGATTTCTCTAACTTCCCAATAATATCCAACAACTCAGTTTTCAGATAATCTATCTCATCACTCATAGAACCAGTGGTATCCATAGCAAATAGTATATCTACCTTGTTCGGAAGTGAGCAGTATTCATCGACTTGAATGAAGTTGATACCATCTTTGAGTGAAGAGATATTTTGCTCATATTTTCTCTTTCTTTTGTAGAATACTTCTACTGACAGTCCACTTGTATCATCGTCTATTTCGCTATAAGCATCTGCCCAAAGCTCAGCTTTACCGGTGTTGTCACTTCTTGCTGACCAGATAACTTTGCCTACTTGGTTGATTAGGTTTACTTTTGCATCTATTATCGGTCTGTTATCTAGTGAAGTCAACTGTACTGTATATCTATTCGTTGGTTCTATCCTCCAATCATCTATATAAGAACTAAGTTGATCTTTCGCAATGTCAGACCACATTTCCCACTTCCTAAAATCATTCACTTCACCAGATGTCAGCTGACCTGCTTCTAATACTTCATTATTCGTGGAGCCATAACCACCAGTAAATTGATTTTTGCTACTTGTAACACTAGAAGATTTTGAAGTTATACTTGGTGATCTAGCTCTACTTGGAGCTAATGGATTACCCATAGATCTGCCACTAGCTGATTTTTGAACAGCAATAAATTGATCAGCTTCAGGTTCTAGATAAATATCATCTGAAACATCAGAAAACATCATCAATTCTATTCCATTGTTAATTAAGATAGTATCCCTGTCAAAGTCTAGTTCAAGATTTATTGTTTTTGTATTTCCACCTTCAACAAATATATATTCTGTTTCTTGATTGAAATTATGAAAGCTAACATTAAGTTTGTATTTACCCTCTTTTAAATTTTTTATAGTGTAAGTGCCATTTTCTTTTACAGACACAATTCTAGAAATCCCATTTATAGAAATCTTAGCTCCTGAAGCTGGGGTATCGTTATTGTCAATTACCCTTCCTGTTAATGCTCCTAATGGTGGAGGTTTTTTTTCTAATATAAAATCATATTGTACAGAATTATCTTCAGTAATATTAGTCTCGACTTGATTTCTATAAGATTTGTAATTAAAACTATTGTCAACACTTATATCCCAATTACCTGCAGACAAGTAATCAAAAGAATAATTACCACTAGAATTTGACCTACTTGAATACTTAAATCCATCTTTTGTCAACTCTATTCTCTTTTGTGAAAGCTCGTCTTTTAGATCATTAGTAACCTTACCCTTAATCCTACCTAGCTTCTTAGGCGACTCTAAGGTAAACGGAAAATCAACAACTAGAGTATCATTTTGTAATGTGCTATTCAAATGAATATTGTTATAAGTGACAAAATCAACAGAGGTAATTTCAGAATTACTTAGCTTGCCGTATCTATTAGAGATTAATGAGTCATTTTCAGTAAATGCTTTTGCACCTACAAGTGGCTTACCATTCTCACTATTTATCACTACTATATCCTTTGCAAAAAGAGTAAGTGAGGAGAGTATAATCAGGGCTATTAATATTGCTTGCTTTTTCATTTTGGACTCCTGTTGTTTTTTTGCACTTACTAATTAGACCCATCGAATGTCAGATTGGTTACAAATGTAGTTAGATTTATAGAAAATGAAGCTAAATTTGCCATTGTCATTCTGAACGAAGTGAAGAATCCAGGTAATAAATACTACTATCCTGCCTAGACTCTTTACCTCGGCTTCGCTCGGCACAGGCTTAACAAGTTGCCTCTGAGTGACGGTATTTTCAGATAGGTTTATATATTACGACATATTTGGCTGGTCGTTGAGCCTGTCGAAACGCCCAGTCCCATAACTGTTGACAACAATGAACTATTTCAAATCCTACTCCTGGTTCATTGCTTCTTTCAGCCAATCAGCAACTGGCTTTGCAGCTAAGTATTTTATCATAACTGCGTCAATAATATTCGGATTTTTCTTGCTCTTGAAGGTCTCGCTCGATTTATAAACAAACGATTTCTTATATATAGCTGGCTCTATTTCTGCGGCGTGCTGCAAGTGTTTAGGTAATCGCTTATGCCTGTCCGATTCCATCAGTCCACCAAAGTGCTTCTGGAATTCCTCACCATTAATTACATCAAGGAATCCTTCTGTATCTGCAGCTATACTATTTCTAATACTTAATAATTGGTCTTTGTCTGGCTTCCATACTCCGCCATATATATTCATTCCCTTGCTGTTTAGCTCTACATAAATCCCAGGTGTGGTGTGGTCTTTCTTGCCTTTAGGTGCAATTACTGCACCGTTGAATGTCTTATATGGGGTTTTGTCATTGCTAAACCTTATATCACGATTGATTCTAAAAATCGCATTTTTTGGCTCCAAAGTAGCTATGTCGCTATCGATAAAGCTTACTTCTGTAATTAAATCAGATACCAATTTTTTGAATGGTTCTTTTACGTGCTTTGCGTATCGTTTTCTGTTTTTATCAAACCACTCTTTGTTATTGTTTTTTTCTAATTCGGCAAAGAAATCGAAATACTCTTTCGTTATCATTAGTTTATCTCACTTTAGTTATCTTGGTATTCTATATACTGGGTGTCTGTTGTGCGTCGGTTCGTAGTTATCAGAATGCTTGTAAAGGAAGTAAAGCATAGCCCAAGAGTCGCTCGCAAACTTATTATCGTTCTGCTTCATTTGGTTGAATTTCTCTTTAAGCACGGGATTGCTCTCAAGTAATTTTGCTGCTTTCTCCTCAAATACATAGTCACTGAACCATTCTTTTTGTTGTAGCATTGAGTCAAAAAATCCCCAAGCAAAAAATGAATCAGTTGCTTCTGGCTCCAAAGTTTCTAATAAGTATCTTATTCCTTTTTGCTTAGTTGGTATTATTAAGTCACCTTTGTTTATAGCTACCATTTGAGTATCATTTACAGCGTCTGTGTTATAATGTAAGTAGTGCCCTTCATAAGGAGATTTTATAGTTTCATAATCTTTGATATAATAGGTCTCTAACTCCATAACTGTATCGCTGGCTATTAGCTCATATTCTATTCTATTCAAGATTAACCTTTCTATTACTTCTGTCCACTGTTGCGGCACTATGTAGTATGCTGGAACATCAATCCATTTTTTTGGTTTATAAGTAGCATAGTAGGGGATAGTCAAAGTGTCTCGTACATTGGTGTCATAGTAGTGAATTGGTAATCCCGTTACTGAGCTGTTTCTATACTTTTTCCTATAAACTTCTAATTCTACTTCTAATGATGTTGTGGTGTCTAATTTATAATTTATACCATATTTCTTAGTTAGCTGAATCATTTTGTCAGCAGTTTCAGTTGTTATTTTTATTTCTTCAGAGTGTTTTTGTGCATATTCTACTACATTTTCTAAGAATGCATTCGTAGCCTTAACTCTGATTGGGTATGGTTTTAGCATGTGTGCCTCACTCACAAAACTCATCGTATTGTAAAGTGTTGTATATCCTGTAGAGTAACGCGGAGAATCCATATATTCTTTCAACCCCTTACTGATTGTATCTCCAAAAGTATAGTAATAAGGGCTGATAGAGTAACCATCTTCAATCATTTTACTATATAAACTATTTGTAAGATTATCTGTAAAATAGCTTCTCATACTTTGCTCTACTCTTGAACGAGCTGAGTTTATCAGTGTCATCTCGGCCGGATAGTCTGCTCCATTTGTTGAGTGAGCGTCTATGAATATGTGCGGCTGCCACTCGTGAAATATATTATAGAATTGCTTAGTGTTTTCTGCATCGGCTTTTATGAAATCACGGTTGAGGTCTAAATTTTTAGAATTCCCACGAAAACCATATTCCTTAGGCCCATTCTGGTTTGCTCTACTGCAGCACCCTCTGTTGAGCATACCCCCAATATTGTAAGCTGGAATTATACACACAACGACGTTCGAATATTCTATTTTACCTTCTAGTAAATCTTCAGCTAATTGTGCTGAGGCATCTACACCACAAGGTTCGCCAGGATGTATAGCATTGTTAATCAGAACAATTGTTTTACCTTCTTTTCTTAAACTATCTGGGTTGAAGTTTCCGTCTTTTGATATTACAAACAGATGTAGTGGCTCCCCCGAATCGGTTTTACCGTATTGATATAGTTGGCATTCTTTATATTTCCCAATTAGGGATTTGTAAAAAGCAATTGATCCTTGGTGAGTCATTGTCTCATTATTCAAATATCTTTCTACTACCTCACTACTAATTGATGTAGAATAGAATAAAATAAAAAGAGATAATATTAACTTTAACATTAGTTGTTTTGTTTTGTTCTAAAAAAATAAAAATAACAATTTTAACTTAAAGAAAGTATGTTTTATAAGACAAGTAAAGATATAGGTCTTCATCAAATAAATATAAGCTTAATACTTTCTTACTTTTACTTTAAAGCTACAATTGATAAATTTGTATTATGGGTATAAAAGAAAAACAAGACGAAATAATAGAAGAGTTTGCCTTTTTTGAAGATTGGATGGACAAATACGCCCATATAATCGATTTGGGTAAGGATTTAGAGCTAATTGAAGAAAGGGATAAACGCGAAGAAAATCTGATAAAAGGTTGCCAGTCGCGAGTTTGGCTAGTTGCAGAGACTGACCAAGATGGCAAATTGAAATTCAAAGCAGACAGTGATGCAATTATCACTAAGGGCATAATTGCTTTATTGATCGGAGTTGTCAATGGTGAATACCCAGAAACAGTTGCCAAAGAAGAGCTATATTTCGTAAATGAGATTGGACTAAAAGAGCATCTATCGCCAACTCGTTCCAACGGTTTGGTATCAATGATAAAACAAATGAAGTACTACGCCTTAGCTCTTGCAAGTAAGAATTGAACAAGTGATTGATTAATAAATATAGTTTATAACAACAGGGTAATAATATAAACGTTAACTGATATAAATTAAAGTTGTGAATTATTCGTAAATTTGAATTATGGAAACTATAACAAAAAGTGAAATAGAACTGATTGAAGAAAAATGCTATGAAAAGCTGAAAGAAGTCTTTGATCCAGAAATACCTGTCAATATAGTAGAGCTCGGTCTGATATATGATATTACAGTGGCAGAGAGCAGCGAAGTAGTTGTACTAATGACTCTAACTGCGCCAAACTGCCCGGTAGCAGACCAAATTCCTCGTGATGTTGAAATGAAGATAATGGAGTTGGAAGAAGTAAAAGATGTGAAAGCAATTATGACTTTTGATCCACCGTGGGATATTTCAATGATGAGCGATGAAGCAAAGCTTGAATTAGGATTCTTATAAACATTATTAAAAAAGAAAAATTTAGACAATAGATGGCAATACAATTTCATAAGCTGAAAATAAGTAACATAGTTAGAGAAACAGAAGACGCTACTTCAATATCATTTGAGATTCCGAGTGATTTAAAAGAAACATTCAAATACAAGCACGGTCAATATTTGACTCTGAGGTTTTTCTTCGATGGTGAGGACCAAAGAAGGGCATATTCGATATGCACAAGCCCTGTTGTTGATGATCATTTGGCAGTGACTGTAAAAAAAGTAGAAGGTGGAACGGTATCACCTTATATAAATAGTAAACTAAAAGTGGGTGACATAGTTGATGTGATGCCTCCATTAGGTAACTTTACTGTTGGTTTGGACTCTAACAACAATAAGAACTATATCTTATTTGCAGGTGGTAGTGGTATAACGCCAATGATGTCTATATTAAAAACAATACTCGAAGTTGAAAAGCAGAGTAAAGCTTTGTTAGTTTATGCTAATTCGAATGAAGAAACTATAATCTTCAGAGATAAATTAATAGATTTGGAATCTAAACATGGTGATAATTTAACAGTTATCCATCACCTGAGTAAACCAGTTACAAACGATTTAGAATGCCGCGAAGGTAGATTAAATAAATCAAGTTGTCTGAATATCATCAAACTTCTTGACGACGAATTGGTACACCAGTCCGAATACTTTATGTGTGGCCCTGGTGGAATGATGAATGAGATTGAAGCAGCACTAAACGAACTTAGCATTGATAAGAACAAGCAACATAAAGAGTCATTTACAGTTGCTGAAAATGAAGGTACAGAAGTTGTTAAAAAGCATGATACACAAGCTTCCGATGAAGATGTTGAAAGCATAAGAGTTGTACTTTATGGTGAGGAACACGAAGTTACTACCAATGGAGATGACACGATATTAGTAGCAGGAATAAAGGCTGGTATAGATCCACCATTCAGCTGCCAAATTGGTGCTTGTTCTACTTGTAGAGCTAGATTAAAATCTGGTAAAGTAGAAATGGAAGCAGATGATGCACTTACGGAAGATGAGATTGAAGATGGATTCGTTCTTACATGTACATCACACGCACTTACGAATGATGTAGTTGTAGATTACGATGATAATTTTTAAATTTGTCAAATGAAAATATAATATTAGACATAATAGTTAGTCTAATTACAAAACAAGAAAATATTTATAAATAAAATTTAAGGAGGTGATAATATGTCTGAAGTACTAGAAAATGTTGACTTTATCAAAGTTCCTACTATGATAGAAGGCACAGAAGAGCAAGACGAATTTATCATTTCGAACAATGCGTTGGGAATAATAGATCAAATCAAACAAGAAAATGAAATTCCAGCTGATTTTAATCTTAGAATTGGTACAAGCAGCGGTGGTTGCTCAGGAATGAATTATTCTTTGGGTTTCGATTCTGACGTGAACGAAAATGATGTTGTATTGAATGCAGGTGAGTTGAACATCGTTACTGATGACCACAGCTTATTTTATATCCAAGGTGTAACTTTGGATTATGTTGATGGACCATCTGGTAGTGGATTTGTATTCAACAATCCTAACAATTCACATACATGCGGATGCTCTCACTAAGATAGAGTTAGCGTTGGTATAGATACTAGAAGGGCTACTTAGTAATAAGTAGCCCTTTGTTTTTTATTCTTCATCTTCTTCTTTCAAACTTTTGGTGAATTCTTCTAAAGCAGAATTATCTCTTAACCGATACCCAACCCCCCTTATACTTTGTATTGTTGGCTTCGTTCCTTTCTTCTCAATTTTCTCTCTTAGTTTTTTTATATATACATCAATTACATTAGAATCTTTGTCTAATGAATTGCCCCATACATTCTGAGTAATTGAGCTTCTAGTTAGAACTTTGTTTTTGTTCAACATTAGAAATACTAATAAAGAATACTCCTTAGTAGTTAGGTCAATTTCTTTTTTATCGCGATAAGCTAAGTGAGTAACAGTATCTAAAGTAAGTTTACCGGCATGAAGTTTTGTTGATTTATGCTTTTGAGTTCTCCTTAATACTGCTCTAACCCTTGCTGCTAATTCATCAAAGCTAAATGGCTTTGATATATAGTCATCAGCACCGAAGTCTAAGCCGTTGACTCTGTCTTCGGTTGAATCGAGAGCAGAAATTAGAATAATAGGGACGTTGTAATTATTTGCTCGCAATTCTTTCAGGATGTCGATACCATTCATACCAGGTAACATTACATCTAAAATAATCATATCAAAATGATTATTCATTGCTTTGTTGAGCCCCTCCTTACCGTTGGTTTCTAACTCAACATCAAATCGCTCTTGTTGCAAACCCTGCTTCATGAAGGTTGCTATCTTTATCTCGTCTTCTATTATTAATAATTTCATTGTATTTATTAAATCTTAGTTTATTTATCTCTTAACAAAAATTGGATGGAACTCCCTGTTCCCATCTGGGAAAAGCCAGTTTGATAGGCTGCCGTCAGTTTGTCCTATTACCAATAAATTAGGGCAGAATAGGAAAAAAATTAAAATTGATAGTATGGAAAATGAATTTCTACTCA
>JBDQHL010000031.1:0-18220 GCA_040264895.1 Bacteroidota bacterium | reverse complement strand
AAGCACTTCCATTATTTTCAAAAGTCAATTCATTATCATAAAATAATATGTTAAAATCTGATGAGTATTGTTTTACATTAGTTACACCATCACCTGTACCGACTAATGGAATTGTAATTCTTCTTTTTGCTGGGTCAGTGTCATTAGATCTTATTATCAAATTAGCATTATAATCTTCGTTTTCAGATGGTAGAAACTCAATTGTTAATGAATCAGAACTTTCTGCTTCAACTGTTATATCTTTTTCACCTACAAATTCAAATGCTTGACCTACATCACCTTCTATTCCCGAATTTTTCACTTCCAAAGGTTGATTACCAGTATTTCGTACTATTACACTTTTTACACTTGGTGTTGTAAAGTCAGTAGTCCCAAAGTCTAAACTGTCAATATTTATTAATATAGAAGTAAAAGGTACCATGTCCGCACCTGTTCCTTTTACAGTGATTTCAAATGTTGGATCATTAGTAGCATTCGAAGTAATGGTCAATGTAGAAAAATATGAAGTTTCTTCAGTTGGCTTAAAGTTAACTTGTAAAAAGAATGATTTACCTGGTTTGATATCTGGTATAAAATTATTCAGTATACTAAACTCACCACCATCATTTGAATCGAATGAAATATCATCTATTACCAAATCACCAGTACCATTATTTGTCAGAGTAACTATCTCAGTTTTTTGTTGAGAAACATCTCCAAAATCAATGGTCTCCAAATCAGATGCAATAACAGGACTTATACTTGATTCAATATTTGCATATATAGGTATTGTTAACTCAGAATTAATTTCTGAATCAGATTCGATTGTTAGGTTAGTGTTGTATTCACCAATGGATTTATTAGTAAGGGTTACTGATATAGATTTTGTCATACCTGGTAAAATGATCATAGATTCATTATTATATTGAAGTCCAAAATTATCTTCAGATTCTAAAGCAATACTATTAAGATTCAAGTTTTGCATACTGCTATTATAAATTTCTAAGAACAGTGGTTCATTTTTATTATCGTCATTGAAAATAATTGAATCTTTGTTTGCTATAATATTCGGTTTATCGTTATATACTTTTTCTTTTTCTACTTGTAGCACTTCATTTGATATTCTGTTTTGAACCCACGCTATTGCATATATTTCATCCATATTCCAGAATGATTCTTTTTTGAACGAAAATCTTTTACCCATGAAGCTTTTGTCATTAAGTAATATACTTTCACCTATAGTTGGTTGTAATTCTATTTGTCTAGTAACATAATGAAAATCAGTTTCATTTGAGTTGCCAACACCAGACGCATTTATTTGTTTTTCTATAACTGCACAAAACAGCAAATCAGAAGATTCGAATGTAGTATCAGCATTTAGTTTAACATCAACTAATAAAAAATCCCCAGATGTGTTTGTCTTTTTTACACTTAAATCTATTATTGATTGTTTGTTTTGCTCATTGATAATAGCAGAGTTCAAATTATTTATTCCATTTACCTCTTTACCATTAACATAAAAGCTAGGGATTGGATACTGCTCATTTTGTTCTTTATAGATTAGAATCCTTTGTGATAAATCTTTCCGTTGCTCATAAAAAAGGTTAGGATTGAAGTTAGTATGAATCGTAAATGGTAATACGTCAGAGTGACTATTTACAATGTTATTAAATTGCTGAGCAATAGGATAAAGCTCTGGGCTATTGTTAGAACTTGTAGTAATTTGCTCTACAAGTATTAGTCTTGGTTCTTCAGCCTTTGCAATTTGTATTAAAATAAAAGTGAGGAGTAAAAAAAAAATTTTCATAATGATACCATTAATATATGTTGAACTTCAAACTTGAAATATAACTGTAATAAAAATAAAATGCAAAAGGTAAGAACAAGCATTTGCTAAGGTGTACTTTTATTATTTAGTATTTTTAGTTAATTTAATCTTTGTAATTCAGTATTTCTAACGAGGGAGCAAAGCGGCATATGCGAGGGAAATTTATTACTATAGGGCTGATAGTGTTGGTAATACTATTTATACCTACATTCTTGTTAATCTTTCCAACTTGGTTGTTTAGTATTTTTGTTTTGTTGTATTTAGTTGGTATTTACAACGTATTTCAAACTAAACATACTATTTTGAGAAATTTCCCACTGTTAGGTTATTTCAGATACTTATTCGAATTTATCTCTCCAGAAATACAGCAGTACTTCATTGAAACATCAACAGATGGAAGACCATTCTCGAGAAATCATCGTTCACTCGCATACAGACGAGCAAAAAATGTAAGTGATACTGTTGCTTTCGGGACACAAAATGATTTAGAAAAGTTAGAATATGAAGGCCTTAGACATAGTATTTATGCTAAACTACCGAGTGATGAAGTTCCAAGAATAAAAATAGGGGGTTCGAAGTGTGAGCAACCTTATGAAGCGTCAATATTTAACATCTCAGCTATGAGTTTTGGCTCCTTGAGTAAAAATGCAATTATGGCATTAAATAAAGGTGCAGAAAAAGGAAGATTTTATCATAATACAGGTGAAGGCGGTATATCTCCATATCACAGGCAAGGCGGTGATTTAGTTTGGCAAATCGGAACTGGTTACTTTGGTTGCAGGAAAGAGGATGGTAGTTTTAACCCTGAGACATTCAAAGAAAATGCTGCGTTACCTGAAGTAAAGATGATAGAGCTAAAAATATCTCAAGGTGCTAAACCTGGGCATGGCGGGGTATTACCTGGAATCAAGAATACAGAAGAAATTGCTGCTATTAGGCATATTAAGCCTGGGATTACTGTCCTTTCACCTCCAGGACATAGTGAGTTTGATGATGCGAGAGGTTTACTAGAGTTTATTGAAAGACTTAGAGAGCTATCAGGTAAAAAACCAGTTGGTATGAAATTATGTATAGGTCGTTCAGAAGAGTTTAAAGAAATTTGTGAGGCAATGGTAGAAACTGGAATGATGCCAGACTTCATAACTGTAGATGGTGCCGAAGGTGGTACTGGTGCTGCACCACTAGAATTTTCTGACACTGTCGGTATGCCATTGCAACCAAGCTTAATATTTGTAAACCAAACTCTTATTAACTTTGGTTTAAGGGATAAAATAAAAATTGTAGCTGCTGGAAAGATTATAACAGCTGAATCTATACTGAAAAACTTAGCTCTCGGTGCCGATATTTGTAACTCTGCTCGTGGATATATGTTTGCTGTTGGGTGTATACAAGCCTTAAGATGTAATCATAATAATTGCCCTACAGGTGTCGCAACTCAAGACCCTGATTTAGTAAAAGGATTGGTAGTAAGTGATAAATCTGAAAGAGTGTTCAATTTTCATAACAATACTGTACACGCAGTTATGGAATTACTAGCAGCCTGTGGTAAAGAGAGAATTGAGGATGTTGATATGGATATGTTTGTTCGTGGTGATGAGTTTATAAACCTTGCTAATAAATACTATCCAGACAGTTTCACAACAGATTAAATTTATACTTTACGATGAAAAAAAATATTCTAGTACTTTTACTGTTTTTATCAGCTTTGAATTACCTTTCAGCAAAAGTAATAATCAATGAGCTGTCACCAGATAATGAAGATTATATGGAGTCATTAGACGATGAATATTATGATTGGATAGAGCTATACAATAGATCAGACCAAGAGATAAACTTATCAACTTTTTATTTATCAGATGACGAAGATAAACTTGATATGTGGAAATTCCCTGATATTTCGATATTACCAAATGAGTTCCTGATAGTGTTTTGCTCAGATAGAGATGAATTATATCATAATGAGCTTCATACAAATTTTAAACTATCTTCGGATGGAGAAACGGTCTTCTTAACTGATGGAACTAATATTCTTGATTCAATAAGTTTTGGTAAGGTGAGTGAAGACTATTCTTATGGTAGATTGGATGAAAGTAGTAATATTAAAACGTACCTTTCTGAAATGACCCCAACAAAATCAAATTCACTGAGTGGTACTGTGGTACCAAGTAGAGAATCAGGTTATTATTTAAGAGAATTTGAATTAGAACTCACCGCTGCCGATGGAGCTGAGATATATTACACAACTAATGGTGATGAACCCACTGAGGAATCTGAATTATATTCCAGTGAAATAAGGATAGCAGATGAATATGAAGAATATGATTATCTAGATATTCCTACTACACCCCATGAAAGTAACAAATGTGCTTACTCCTGGAAACCAGTTAAAGAAGAAATTCCGAGATGCAAAGTAATCAGCTATAGAACTAAAAATAGTAATAGTAGCTGGGGAAGGACGCATAGCAAATCTTACTTTTTCCAGAATCTTCATGATTTACCAGTGGTTAGTATTGTTACAGACAATATGGGACTATTTAGCCAAGATACAGGCATTTATGTTCCAGGTGTAAATTGGAATGAAGACGACCCATGTTCTAGTGGTAATTATAAGCAGAGAGGTATTGAATGGGAAAGAGCTGCTACATTTTCATATTTTGAAGAGGAAGAATTGATAGCAGAATATAATGCAGGTCTTAGAATTCATGGGTCTGGTTCGCGCGGTTTCGCCCAGAAAGGACTAAGATTATATGCAAGAAAAGAGTATGGTATAAATAAATTTGAGAATAAGTTTTTACCCGATGCTGAAGTTAAAGAGTTTGACAATTTCTTGATTCGTGGTACTATGAATGATTTCAGCGGTACATTGATGAAAGATGCAATAACTATGGAAGCAGTTAGAAATCTAAGATTTATTCAGAACTATGTACAGCCTGTCTTACTTTATATCAATGGCAATTATTGGGGCATTCATGAAATTAGAAACAGATTTGATGAAGATTATTTATCCGAATTGATTGATAGGGATAAAGATAGTATAAGAATAGTTGCATCAGTAGTATTTGGTAATCCTTGGCAACATCAATATAAAGAGATGAAAGAGGTATATGATTTTATAGTTGAAAATGACTTAACTGTTGATTCTAATTTTGTATATGTAGCTTCTAAATATGATATACCTCAATTAATTGATTATTTGGTATCTGAAACTTTTTTTACCAATACTGACTGGCCTGGTAATAACTTGATTTTTTGGAAAGAAAGTTATGATGCTAAATATAAACCCCTTTTCTATGACTTGGATGCAGGTTGGCGAGATAGAGAAAAAGATATGATTGAATTTGCACTGCAACAGGAGCATAATGATTACCCTAATCCTAGTAGTACTACAATTATATTCTTTAAATTAATGCAAAATAATAACTTCAAAAATCAGTTCATACAGAGGGCTTTATATTTAATCGACAATGACTTCTCTTTTGAAAAACTAGAACCAACAATTGAAAAATACTCTGAAAAGTATAGAGCTGAATTGCCATATAATATTGTTCGTTGGTCGTTCCCCGAAGATGAGCAATATTGGGAAAATAAGAGGTTCTATGACATATATGAATTTGCCAGACTAAGGTCATGTTTTTATAAAGAGCACTTAATGAACTACTTTGATTTGGATTCCAACATACTTTGTTCTGTTACTTCAGTTGATTATACAAATAATTATTCAAATGAACTTTATCCAAATCCGGCTGATGACTTTATTAAATTAGTAACGAAGGAACATTCGGGTGAAGTAGCAATATTTGATATAAATGGTCTTAAAATTAAAACGATTCAAAATTATAATTCTGAAGAAAAAATCCAGATAAAAAACTTAATTCCCGGTATTTATTTTGTAAAGTCTAATGATAAACTTTATAAATTCATTAAGATCAAACAGTAATCTAATCTCAAAATTCAAATTACACTCAATATTTTAGCTATTTTGGGAAAAACATTAATTGTTGTTCCTTTTTTAAAGTTTATGTGTTATTAGTTACAGAAGTTATATATAGCGACAGATGAGTATAAATCTTAATAAACATACTGATTTGGATTTGATATCAATGATGTCAGATTCAAAAGAGCGTGAAGAGCTTGCATTTAGTGAGCTCTACGATAGGTATGAATCTACACTCAGAGCATATATATATACAATTGTTAAAAACGAAGAAAAGACAGAAGATTTGGTACAAGATGCTTTCGTCTCATTTTATAAGCAAATAAAGAAGGGTAAAGAATTCCCTAATGTCCCAGGGTTTCTTATCACAGCTGCTAGAAACTTATGTTTAAATGATAAGAGAAAAAGTAAACCAAAAGTAGAATTGAACGAAGACTACGAGATAGCTGATAAGAAAAAAGAAAGCTATGAAGACAAAGAATTGTTAGAGTTAGTAATTATGGCTACTGAATTCCTTAAAGAAAAGTACAGAAGGGCATATATATTAAAGGAATTCGAAGGCTATAAGTACAGAGAAATAGCTAAAATGGAATCAATTGCTATAGCAACTGCAAAAGTAAGGGTTCTGAGAGCACGAAAGATGGTAATAAATACTTTAGAGCCATATATTAAAGATTTGAGTAAATAGAGCAGTATTTAGGTGATACTATGAGCAAGTTCGATAAGTTAAATGAATTTTTAGAAGGTGAGCTTCAAGGCTCTGATGAGGAATCATTGTTTAATGATTTAGCTTCTGATGATAAACTACGTAGTGAATTTAAAAATTTATTGGCTATTAGTTCTGTTGTAAAAAATAACAGAAAGGCATTTGCCAAGAACGAGAAGACTAAGAAAGCCGTTTTTGCTTCTTTGGGCTTGTCTATTCCTGTTGCTGATGCAGTTTCTACTGCTGCTGGTTCCGCAGGCGCAGGTGCTGCAGTGGGTTATGGAGCTAAATCGCTATTTACTATTGGAGCTTTATCAGCCGTTGCTACTGCTGTTATTATGTGGTTTATGATGGAACCAAGCGGTGATATAATTAAACAAAACGCAATTGATAATGAATTTATTCAACCTAATTTGGTCATCGATTTACCAGAGGAGTCAGCAGTTTCAGATAAGGGGTATGCTGTAGTTTCTTCAAGAAGTAATGATGAGTCTGTTGATTATAAATCATTATACTATTCTGAAATGCAAACTAATAGAGAGTTGAATCAGAAACTTGCAGAATATAAATTTACTATTTCCAATCAGGTTAATGAAATAAACGGCTATAAAAACAAGCTTGTAGCTTATGAATCAGAACTACTTGACTTGAAGAGTAATTACAAAGCTCAATCTGAAAGAGATTTGGCTATGTTGGAGTCTAAACTAATTTCAGAGATGGATCATCTAATCTCTGTATTATTAGATAATTCAAAGTTGATTTCTAATTATGAAAATCAACTAGCAACATTGAATAAAAGTGGTATGAATAATAACCAAGGTGAAATAATCCCTATGGTTACGAACTCTAATAATTCTAAATGGTCTGCTGAGTGGAGAGGTAGTCAAACTTTTGATATGACTGAAGTGGATTACAGTAATTCTGATATATCACAATTCAATAATAATGCACTGGCTATAATGTATAATTTTGATAATGGATTCTCATTCGGTTCAGAAATAAGACAAGAAATATTTCAGTTAGAATTCAATGGGGATGATCAAAATGGTATTAATTTTAATTATACCCAAGAACCTAACTTTACTTCTCTTAGTATATTTGGAAGGCAAACGCTTGATTTAAGTCAAACACTCGATCCATTTGCTCAACTTACTTTAGGTGGTAATAAGATCGGAATAGTTGGTAGAGTTATGGGTGGAGTTGTTTACAGCCCGTATAGCTATTTGAATATGACTATTGGATTAGAGTATAATTATATGTCTTATCAATACCAAGGTGTCAGATTTGGTTCTGGTAAAGTTGGTGTTAATTATGGAGTTAATATTCAATTCTAATGAAGATTTTTTTAAAAATATCGTTTATACTATTACTACTATCTGGGTGCAAGGAACCTTCGATTACTGGTCCTGGTGATAAGGTTGTAGATGATACTATAGAATATGAAATAGTAGCAAGCTCTGACCAAGGAATTGAAGCTGATTCTAGCTCTGAATTCATTATTGAGTCAAAAGAGGAGCTAAATAAGTTTATTACTAATAAATCTGACGGTTTAAATCTGAACTTTATTGATAAACTACTTACTATTGACTTAGAACAGAAGACATTATTAGTAATTACATATAGAACAGTATATTCTAATTCTTCTATAAGCATAGACTCACTATATATTAATAATAATGGTTCCATAGGTCTTGACTATACTGTTATCGAAGAAGGTGAAAGAGAGAATAAAGTTAAATATTTATCTGTGGCACTGCTACTAAATAAAAAAATTAAACAAGCACTATTGTTTAGGAAAAGAATTGAAAGACGAT
Source organism: Bacteroidota bacterium (assembly GCA_040264895.1). GTDB lineage: Bacteria > Bacteroidota > Ignavibacteria > Kapaibacteriales > UBA2268 > PGYR01. The sequence continues at coordinate 9,959 of JBDQHL010000031.1, read as the reverse complement.
ATATCAATAATTTTGATGGTTATAAAACAGTAGCAAGAGATTTGTCCATTGATTACAACAAGAAATGGAAAGAAATATTTAATAATGAATTAGAGTTTAGAATTTGGGCAACGAAAGTAAACTTACAAGATCTGTCAATATTAGATAGTATAAATTTCAATACTCAAACATTAATAACAGTGGGAACAGGCTACTTCACAAGTGGTGAATATGACTATTCAATTACAGATATTGAATCGAAACTTAGTTATCTTGAAGTTAGATCAGAGTTTTCCGTTATTAATCATATGAATGATATATATAAGCCAGCGAATCACTTCGTCGTTGTAAATAAGACTAATAAACAGATAAGATTTGCTAGAACGGAAATAAATCAGAACGATGCACTTAGTCAGGAAAAATTGTATTATGAGGACTATAGATCAATCAGAGTCAATGCAAATGCAAATATGCGTGACAGTCTCAGTATAACTAAAGCTAACAATGCAAGTGAAATTTTTAGTGCTCTGTCATTATCAAATGAAATTAATCCTGCGACCTTACTTATTGATTTTGAGTTCTTTGATGTATTAGTTGTTAAAACGGGCCCATTACCGGCAAAACAATTAAAAGCTGAAGTTGTTGAATTAAATCAAAGAAATGGTTTACTTACAGGAAAATTGAATTTAAGGCTGTTCCCTGGTCAGGGTAACGAAATAAACAGGCACATAAATATAATAAAAGTTATAAAAACAGATACAGAGTTAGATAGTAATTTTGAGGTGAGAATATTTTGAAAATAATAACAATAATATTAATGGCGATTAGCCTAATTATAGGCTGTAAAGACCCTAAATTGGGGCCAGATGATGATAAGAATCCTACTACAGAACTTAATCAGATTAGTTTTGACAGTCCAGCAGTTGGACAAAAGTCTGTCTATGTTCATTTTGTTGGGTTTGATGTTTGGAGTAATAGTACAAAAGAAATTAATTATACAAATGACACTCTGACATTGGAAATTACAAACCAAGTTGATGATAATACTTTTATAGTTACGGAAACATTAACTGGTAGCTACTTTGACAGATATGATGTAAAACAAAAAACATTCACTATGGATGTATATTCTGATTCGGTTATTTTTGAAGGAGAAAACTATAGTGGGCTTAAGTTGTTTGGTCACCAGACGGTAAGTCTGAAACCAAACTCAAGAATGGAATTTTCGAATAATGGATGGTTGATATCACCTAATACAACTCATAAAAACTTGGATGGCTATCTGTTTGATTATAAAGTTGGTGATACAACCTTCTCTGGAATAAATGCTTTTGTAAACTACGAGCCTATGACTTATGATGGTGGTGGTTTAGCATTTGCTTATAATTATCAGCTAGGTATTGTTCGATCTTATGTAATTAATCCTTGGACAGCTAAGGCAGATGGCTTTGACTTAGTAAACCTTATGAATGAAGAAACTCAAAGAAACGATTTTGTAGATACGAAATGGGAGTTAGTTTCGGCTACTACTGTTGATGGCAAAGTAAAAACAGCCAAAGAGCTGGAAGCTGATGGCTACTATATACTATTTACTAGCGAGCAAGAATTCTTTTTGTATTATGGCAATGAATCTGGAGGAAGTTACAAATTAGATGGTCGCAAAATAGATATTGAAATGGGTGCGACTACTAAAATTCTTTCACCATTTATAGAACTTTATGACATTTTAAATCAAGCACAAACTTATAGAGCTACAACTAATAAACTTATAATTTATTCCTCACATAGTGAGTATAGTGCTGTTGAATTTAAACTAAAATCACCTGACAGTGATATATTAGGATTGACTAAGAACAAATGGAAATTGTCACAATTAGTTTTGTCTGATAGGAATATAGTTTTTTTAGAGGACTATGACGGTGGCGTGCCTTTAGCATCTAATTATATATTACAGTTCAATAGGAATGGCAAATATGATGGTATGTCAGGATGTAATACTTATACAGGTAATTATAAATTAGTTAAGAACAATGTTCTAACTATGAATGGCTGGAACTTGACTGAAGCAGCTTGTAAATTTTCTTATGAATACCATGAAATATTAAATACTGCCAAGACTTATGATCTATTTGATGGAACATTGAATATCCATACAAATCACGATGAAGTCAAGTCGTTAATCTTTATACCTACTCGATAAAAATAATTAAATCACAATAAAATTTACTTTCTTAATTCTATAATTTATTATATTAGAAGACTAATTAATCCGAATAATAAAAAGAGAAAGTAATATGCCTTTTTATCATAAGTTGGGAGAAATTCCCAATCCAAAACACACGGCTTTCAGAAAGCCTGATGGTAGTTTATATATAGAAGAATTAGCAAGCACTAAGGGCTTTTCTGATATTTACAGTAATAAATATCATATCAATTCACCAACTAAAGTTCTCAGAATTAATGAACTACCAGATGTTGAATTAAAACTTTGGAAAGATCCACCAGTTAAACACCTTCATTTTTATACAGATAAAAATACGAAGGATGGTGATTTCTTCGAATCAAGAATTCCTTACTTGAGAAATGACCATGTGGTTGTTTACACAGCACACCCTAACAAGAACCCAAAGCAATTCTACAAAAATGCTTACGCTCACGAATTTGTATTCGTTCACAGGGGAAGCGGAAAATTATTGACAGATTATGGGATAATTCATTTCGTTCAAGGTGACCAAATTGTAATACCCATGGGCACTGTTCACCAAATGGTGTTCGATGATTTGAAAGACAATAAGCTTTTAGTTGTTGAGTCAGCATCATCGTTTGAGATACCAAAACATTACAGAAATCAATACGGTCAGTGCTCAGAAGATGCACCTTATTGTGAGCGTGATTTCAAAGTACCATCAGAGCTAGAAGTTCACGATGAGAAAGGCGAGTTTATAATTAGAATTAAAGCGGGTAAGAAGATGTACGAATACGTTCATCCTTATCATCCTCTCGATGTAGTAGGATGGGATGGATACTTATACCCTTGGGCATTCAATATCAGAGATTATCACCCAAAAGTAGGTAGAATACATTTACCTCCACCAATTCACTTATTATATAATACAGAGCATTTTGTGCTGTGTAATTTCAATCCTAGACCATTCGATTGGTACCCAGATGCTATTCCAGCTCCATATTTCCATACTAATGTAGATAGTGCAGAAATGCTATACTATGTGGAAGGCGATTTTATGTCAAGAAAAGGAATAGAAGAGGGTTCTATAACATTGCACCCTGTTGGGTTGCCGCACGGTCCACAACCTGGAAAAACCGAGGCATCAATCGGAGCAAAAGAAACCGATGAATATGCAATTATGCTTGACACTTATGGGACTTTGTATCCAACCTTGAATGTTAATGATTGCGAAGATGAGGAATATTATAAATCTTGGTTAGAAGAGGGTGACCAAAGCTAATTCAATAAAGACATAAATTTTAAAAAGCTATTTTCTTTTAATCACTACTATGCTTATGTCATCAGATAGTGTGTTGCTACCACTAAACTCAGTAACCTTGGTTATTATATGTTGAGTAGCTTCTTTAGGAGATAGCTTTTTTGTTTGTTTAATTATTTCTTTTGCACCTTCCATTCCTAGCTCATTTCCGTCTGGGTCCGTGGCTTCGTTCAACCCATCAGTATACATAACTAACATATTATCTAATTTTAGCGTTTCCGAGTTATATTCAAGCGGAGAAGGTAGAAATCCTAATATTACTCCACCTACTTTAAGCTCACTTACTTTGTCATCATTTCCCAATAGTAAGGGATAAAAGTGCCCAGCATTAATATATTCAAAAGTTTGCTTCGATTGATCATAGAGGCAAAAGAATGCTGTTATAAACATATCCTTAGAAGTGTTTTTATATACGATTTTATTTACTGAATCTACAAGTTTTTTCAGATTTGGCTCTATAGGGGCAAGTGCTTGTATTGCCGCTTGAATATTAGACATAATAATTGCTGCAGGAACACCTTTACCAGTGACATCTGCAATTACAAATAAAAATTTATCTTCGCTTATTTTAATATAGTCAAAGTAATCTCCTCCAACTTCACCACAGGGATTTGTAAAACCAAAGAAGCTGAAGTTTTTTTCTTCAAGAGAGCTCTTTGGCAAAAGCTTCATCTGTATATCACTTGCTATACTCATCTCCGATTCATACTTCTTTTTTTCAATTTCTTCTAGTATCAATCTTTCGTTTTCAATTGCTGAGATTGCAGTGGTGGCTAAGCTTTGAACAAAACTATAATCTTGTTCATCATACTGACCAAACATTTTTGGGCCAATTAATATGTATCCTTCAACCTTCCCAAACATTTCCATGGGGGAGATTATCTTAATTTTTTCTCGAGTTTCTTTATTTAAATCAGAGCTTGATTGAATAAGTTGAAAGTTAGGTGTCAAATCTAGAAGCTCTTCGTTTGATATATCTAAGTTATTCTTTAGAATATCAACTTTTTCACTTGTTCTTATTACTGCAAATTTATTGGTAGTTAATTGCCCCATGATATTAAAGGCAATAGCTTGTATAATTTTATCTAATGAAGAAAGGCCACTAAAAGAACGATTAATCTCAAATAATGTCTCAAGCAATTGACTTTTTTTCTCTGCTTGCTTCTTTTTTGATTGTAATTTATCAAATATTAGTAAGTTTTCTAGTGCTGAATTAGCTATGGAAAGTATTAACTTTACATACTTTACTTCAATGTCGTTGACTGGTACTCCGGTTAACTTATTTCCAATAACAAATTTGTATTTGGTATAGTTACCAACTGTTATTGTATCTTCAAATTGAGGGGTGCAGTCTAATTTTCCTTTTTGGAACCGTTTTGACTCTTTTTTATTCTTGAATTTTGTTGATTCAACTCCACATACTCCAAGCTTTCCCAAAATAGTTAGTAATGTTGAATTTATTATAAAATCTTCAGTTAGATTTAGATTCAATTTACTACTAAAGTCTAGAAGTGAATCTAGATTTATTAACTCTGCTGTCTTCATTGCTGAATCATAAATCTGTTAGTGTTCATAGGTAAGTTAACTTCATCAACTATTGCACCTGACTTTGAATTAGATACAACTATGTTAGAATTAATACCATTTCGTTCTAATAGAAGTATTGATTCAAAGTTTGGTCCATATTCCATTTGTTCAAATTGTCTATCAGTTATTGTTACAAATCTATCATCAACTCTATTATCAATTCTGATTAATCCCAAGTTGGTCGATACGAAAGTATATGAAAGTGATGTACTTAATATGTCGTAGCTCTCTAAATCATTTGCATTTATTCTATTGTCTCCAAAATCATACGATTCTCTTACCGTATTTGAACCAGTGTTAATATAGTGTATTCTTGCAGGCACTTGATTATTTTCATTACTAACTCTATTAGAAACTACTAATAATTCATTTCGTGAAGTGATTGAAGCCACATCTGGGGGAGACGATAAATCAATTTGATTTGATTCTCTATAGTTTCTGATATCTATAACACTAATACTACTTGACTGTGGCTCAGTTAAATAAACATAACTACCAGCGCTGTTTATTGAATTAATTATACTACTTCCATCAATGTAACGAATTATTTCACTGTAGACCAAGTCATAATTAGCAACGTATGGAGCATTTTTGAAAGTTACAAAGCCATCTGCAATATTAGAGAAACTAATATCATTTGGTCCCGATGAATTTGGGAATTCATTCACTTTTATAAGAGTATCGGCATCAGAATCAAATACAATCATTTTACTTTCATCAGGAACAAGTATGTATACTTTCCCTTGAAATTCACGAATATTTGAAATATTAGAATTGATTTCAACATCATTAGATTCGAATAAGTCAGGCACTAATAATGTCATTGCTGGAAATTCATAAATACTAACATCATTAGTTTCAGAATTCGCTATGTATAAATCATTTGCATTTACAGAATTATCTATTAGTCTCTCTTCCTTATTACATGAAAAGGAAAGTATTGCTATTAGTAATATTAGACATTTTGTTTTCATTAATTGTAAACCCTCTCACCAAATATAGCTGTACCTATTCTTATCATGGTACTTCCTTGATCTATTGCTAATTGATAATCACTTGTCATTCCCATAGACATATCATTTAATTCTAGACCAAATTCATTCTTTATATTTTTTCTTATGGTATTTAATAATTCAAATTCTTTCTTTCGTTCTTCATCAGTGCTATCTAGGCCAGATATAGTCATAAGACCTTTTAGACTGACGTTTTCTAACTCTTGAATACCTTTCGCTATTTCTAATGATTCTTTAGGATTGCATCCAGATTTAGATTCTTCTCTTGAAGTATTGACCTGTAGCAATATTTCAATTGTCCTGTCATTTTGTTTAGCTCGCTTGCTTATTTCTTTTGCCAATTTCAATTTATACACAGAATGAATACAGTTTACAAATGGAGCAATATACTTTACCTTGTTCGTTTGCAAATGACCTATAAAATGCCACTCAATATTGTCTTTTGTTTCTTTATCAAGCCATTCATATTTCTCTACCATTTCTTGAACATAATTCTCACCAAAAACATTCAATCCCGAATCATAAGCTCTTTTCATGGCTTCTTTGGGATGTGATTTTGAAACTGATATGATTTTTACTTTTTCTTTATATGAATCTGATATACTGTTTAGTATATTATCATAATTTCTTTTGTATTGTTCAGTGTCTAATAATGCCAATCTATTTTACCAATATTTTTTCAACTATTTTATTTTCTCCTTCGCTAATATAAACGAAATAGATACCAGTAGCAAAGTCTGATAAATCATAATTAATTTCTCCTAAGAAATAACCTTTATCAATAAACATAGTTTGCCCTGCTAAAGTTACAATTTCTATACTATATTCTTTTAGGTATTTCGAATCTGAAGTATAAACTACAGACAGCTGATTGCTTACAATATTACTTTTTAATTTAACTTCTAACAAAGTACTGTTTTCGACTGAGGTGATAATATCAGTACTCATTATTTCATACAAATAAAGATTATCAACTACTTCAAAATTTGTCACCATCTCATTTTTTGGTATAGTTAGCGTGTCAATTTTATTTTCTATTGAGTGCGTATATGGGTTAGTCTCTGCTCCAAATGAAATAGAATAATTCAAATCTAAGTCAAATATTTGAAACTCATGTTCTCTTTGCTCAGCAACTATATAAGTATTCACTTCATCGCTAGAGACTTTTATATCAATCTCTGGGAATCCACGTCCATATACCCATGTGTTCCAAAACTTATCTTCAAGTTCATCCGAAAAAATATCTTTAAGAATTTCTGTGGTTACATTATTATGTTCGTAAAGCGAAAGATACTCATTGATTTTGGTTTTGAAAACCTCTTCACCCACTATATCCATAATCAATGCTAAAATTAATCCACCTTTTTGATAAATAGTAGAAGGGTAATTATTTTTTGAAAAACGGCTAAAATTATAAAGTGGAATATGTTGTTCAGGAACTGCAGTAGAGTTAATATACCTATTTCTCAGCCTCATTATCTCTTCTCTATACTCCGAATCACCAAGTTTTGATTTTATCCATACATATTCAAAAAATGTAGCAAAACCCTCATTGAGCCATGCATCACGGAAATCATAAGGTGTTACTAAATTTCCGAACCATTGGTGAGCTAGCTCATGTGCAGCAGTGCTATACATTGAATCCATACTATTAGATACACTAAGTATTTGATTGTGGGACATAGTTACCATTGTCTGGTGCTCCATAGCTCCCTTACTCGCTGCATAATAACCCATAGTCTCAAAGGGGTAGTCGTAATCAAAAAATTCTTTAAATGCTGTTATCATCTCAGGCACTAGTCTAAAGGCAAATTCTCCAGCTTCAATTGATTCTTCTGTGTTGTACATATAGGCAGTTACAGGGACATCATTTGTTGGAATCTCAACTTTTGCATAATCACCGATAGCAAATGTCATTAGGTATGTTGCAACTTCTGTTTCTTCTAAACTCCATTTGTATGCTGTTATGCCATCAAATGGAGGTACTTGACCCAAATATTTCCCATTGGAAATTGCAAATAAAGTATCCATTGTAGAAATGTTAATTTCAAATTTTGCTTTATCAGAAGGTAAATCATAACAAGGTAGCCAATGTCTTGTGGCTCCAACAGATGGGTTAAAAAAACCAACCCCCATAGCATAAAGTTTTTTCGATGAATAGTGCACTCCACCCCAATTGAAGTTCCCTCCTTCACTGCTCATTTTCCCATGATAATATATTTTTAAAAATGCATTATCATTATCATCAAGTGATTTAACTTTATAATAAGAGTCTGATGTGTCAGTACTAGATGTGAATTCGAATTCAGTTTTCGCACCATTTATAATAACACTATCAATAGTCAAATCAATACAGTGAAAGAAAAATTCATTTCCAACTTTACCTTCATTCCATTCTAATTGGATATTATTAATTCCTACAATCTCTTTATTTGAAGGGGCTAACACCTCTATTACTGGATTATATGATATAACATCAAAGTCGACCTCTTTGTAATCATGGGGATCACCTGGAGACTTAGATATCAATGATATACAACTAATAATTAAAAATAATAAAATAGGGAATGGAGGTTTCATTTTTATTTGATTGTTTTCTTATAATATAGCTCAATATACAAAAAAAGTCCTAACTATAAGTTAGGACTTCAATAAACTTAAAATTTTAAACTGGGTCTAATTATCATTTTCAGATATAAATATCCAGGTGTTTGCAGCTGTTTTTGTGATAATAAAGCTATCGCCTTCATCAGACAAATCATTTACTACACCGTTAAGATTAATAATGTTAAAAAATCCGAGATCCTCATCTTCAGATTGATAAATATGCACAATAGAACCAATGCTATGTTCACTATTCAAATCACTAACTGTGAATGTATCATCCACTCCATTTTTAGTAAGAATAATTACAGAGGCTAAATCCCCAATACCCGTTCCAATTGGTGTTTGAGCTACTGTACCATCTACTGTTAATGAACCGTTTATTTGAACATCACCATTAACCACGAACTCTTTAAGAGAAGCATTTTTAGAATTGCCGTTTATAGTTAGTTGTGGACCTTCTCCACCATTACCAATTATGTTGCCAGCGGCTGTTGCGGTTAAAGCACCTGACAATTCTGTTGTTTCACTTACTTCTAATTCACCATTAACATCTAGTGCAACTGCACCAGCGTTATCGATAGTCACAGCTTCATCTGTACCATTACCATCTACTGTTAGATTATCTTCAGTTATATCAATAATATCTCTAGTATCTACTTTAATAGTTCCTATACCAGTATTCTCATCGTAACTTAATTTCATTTCAGTTTCATTTGCTTCACCGTCTGCAGGACCAATATGAACAGAGTTCCCTAGTACGTATGCACTACTCCATCTTTGATCGTCACCACCTAAATCAGAACCACCATTTTCAGGAGGAGTCAGATTACCATCATTATCAAATATACCACCTTGTGCTTGTGAAGCTAATAATTGATCTAATCTATACTGAGCGTATATTTGACCACCCACTAGTACTTCAATTACAGTTGAAGTGTTTACATCTGTTGGAGTTATGTTACCTAATTCATTAGATCCATTTTCTACAACATCTAATATTGCAAAACCTGAACTATTACCAGTAACGTTTAAAATATCTGCGCTTGTGTATAGTATATCAGTACCACCAGAGTAATCAGTTATACGAACACTCATTGTAGTAGAAGCTCCAGTGTAAAATACACCAACCTTAAAAGGAGCTAGTGACAGAGCAGTAGAAGCTGAAATCGCTAGGATTATAATATATAAAAATGATTTTTTCATAATGTTTTGAAACCTAAATGTTTTAATCTAAGCTAATATATTAAAAATCAATTTAATAATATTT